>JAUZPS010000168.1 GCA_030705945.1 Bacillota bacterium | reverse complement strand
TACAACTCATTCAGCCTATCTTGACGCCCATCACCCAAGGCATCTATACCTTCATAAACATCAATACTGTCAACTTCAAATAGTCTATAAAAATCATTTTCTGCTCCAACATAGACTGATTTATTATAATTTGATTATCAGTTAATAACCATGCGTGAGATTGCATATCTTCAAAATAAGCCATCTCTGTATGTACCATGGACACAATATATTTCAATATCGTTATCTAACAAAAATTGAGCTAACAAATCACAAGTATCACCGCAACATCCAACCGGGAAATTGCGAAATACAATGTCCTTATAAAACTCTCTCTCCTCCTTAGCCACTTCTATAGCTTTTCTAAATTGATTAACTAATTGTTTGATATCTTTCATCATATCCTCCGACAAATTCCTGTTTATGTATCTGTTATACAAATAACTGGAACTTGAATTGATGCCGGTCAACTGCTAATTATAGACATAATGCTTACAATGTAATCTCTTTGAATAATTTCTAATATTTATTTTATATATTAAACTTGCATATTTCAACCGTTTTTTACATTTATTTTATTCAACTCTGCATAAAAGCTTTGTCTAGGATTTGATCCGCTAGCTGATTCGGGTCCTTCTCAAATAATGAATGGGAGGATGGGGTTGCCAGGGATTTGCTTTGGAGATTGCTTCATTAGCCATTGGAAGTAACAAACACAGGAACAGGAATAAAAAATATAGGATTTTTTGTTCCGATTCCTGTGTTTCCGAAGTGTCTTTTGATTTCTTCAAAGCCACTAAAGAATTACTTACAGGGCAGTAATGGAATACGATAATATCTATATCGTATTCCATTACTACTCTGGCTCTGCAAGTTACTTCGAAACACTTCGTAAGCTACTTTTAAGCTGCCCGTGAAGATTCTTTAAGTACAGCTCCGTTAGGTGTTCTAAAGAATGGGGGGACCTTTTCCCGGACTTCACTCCGTTAGCAACCTCAGAGAAACTTCGAAGGAAGGCTGGGAACAGTACCATCCTAGAAGTTGTTTCTATTTTAAATTTCCATCTCTTAATGCGTTAATATTTTTTGACGCTCTTCCACCGTGCCGTCAGTCAATAATTTTTTAATGTTGTCTTTTGTATTACTTCCATGATATTAAAAGGATTTGTTATGTGCCCCCTACAATACAGTAGTCAGTTGCTCCTGTAGATCTTGCATTTAAATTTCAACAGAATAAAAACTCAAACTCTTACAAATTCTATATACGACTTTCATTAAAGAAATTTCAAGGTAAAACATTAGTTTTTAACTATCTATTTGTAAAGAGGAAGGAGTCTAACAGATGAACAAGGGCAAAAAACCTAGAACGACTATTACACCAAACTCACAAAACAAGACTGAACAGGCGATAACTCAAAACGCCGTAAATCCTGAATTTAAGAATAAAGCCAAGGGTAAGCTTATTGATAAATAAATAATAAATAAAAAGTAGTTGTACAGTATTATATAAATACCACAACTACTTTCCGTCTTTTTTTTACTCAAGCAAACTCGTTAGCCAAGTTACATCGCATCCCAGAAGTCCCTTAATCATACATTTATATAGTAATGACCATCTTAAAAGAGCGAAATATATTTTCACTATTAACAAGCTTAACAATCTCAAATTATGAAACACGTTTAATTAGGGTTCTTCGCCCCCTGATATTCTCTGCTGGTTTCCAGAAAATCAAAAAAATGATCACTGAAAATCAAATCAGTCGGTCATTTTTTAGCCCCTACGCCATTTCATCCATCGCTTACAGTTATCTTCCGTCTATACATATAAAAATAAATAATATTCCTATGATCTTTTGTCCTCCTCCCATATTGAAATGAGTATGCAATATCACCTTTTTTATGTTTAGAATTGACATGATATACCGCATCCTTAGGTCGTGTAGAATCTTTTGTTAGAGCCAGTGAATTAAGGAATTCAATAACCTTTGCTATTGTATTTTTATTTGTTATCACCTTATTTTCCAACTGATCACTATCATTTGGAAAACAGAATTATATACTGTATATACTGTATATATCTGAATGATAATCGAAGTGGAATTTGTAGAATTTTATGTATACAAATAAAATGGATAGAAGTAAAATTACTGATAAAACAATAACCTTTTTATACATTTTTCTTTCTTCAAAAGAACATTATAAAAGATTAAATAAGGCAGTATCAAAAAAATAACTGGTCAACTGGTTGTTTCAAAAACTTGATATAATAAGTTTTCATCATACAAAACTTGAACAAGGAATTTTTTGAAACGACCTAAATAATCTCCAATTTATTGCGAGTATTTTTTGCATTCCACTCGGATGAATATTTTTTAATATATTTTTACTGAATGCTTTCAGTAATTTTCAACAAGTTATCCTTTGTATCCTTTTTCAACATTGTGCTCCTTATGGAATAATAGATCGATTTGCTTTGAGCCTTATCTAACCACTGAATCTCTGCGCTGCCGTTGTGTTCCAAATACATGGCATCATAATCTTTGATTCTGATCTTATCCGCTTTAAATCCTAAATGTCCGCTTTTCGAAATAGCTATTTCATCCGATTGGTAGTTAAATACTGCAGAAACAAAAATCGTAGTTTCACCCTTTTGATAGGTAATACTATAATTTGATATATCGTTTGTATGATTTAATACTTGATAGGCATAATCTTCTCCTGATTTTTTACCTTTTCCCATCAATGCCTTAAAGTCAATATCCTCAAGTTTATAACCGATGCTACCTTCTTTAAACTTATATCCATCAGGCAGTTCCAAAGGTTTTTTAAACATAACTCCTACCTTTTGTGAGAGTTCATCAATACTTTTAATTATCACTGGTTTTTCTCGAACTTGAACCGAGTGATTCGAACCCTCTTTAACCTTGGCGATAGCTAAGGCTTTGCCTGGTTCCAATAACTTGTATTCATTTTCATATAAATCCGGAGGGAAACTATCTGAAGAATCAAAAACCTTATATTTGTAATTATTATTACCTGGACCATTGAGATCAAATATATATACTGAAGAAAAACCTACAGTAACCAGCACCAATATACTAGCTAATACTGTTATAAGTATTTTTTTCTTTCCGGATATATGTTTTTGGGGACTTATTCCATCAATCCTATACATAACAGAATCACTGAAATCAACTGACGGTAAGCGGGTATCATTGAAAGCCTGTTTTAGCTCTTCCACATTATTAAATTGTTTCATTGATAATACCTCCCTTATTTACACTAACGGAAACCCGTAGTTTCTTAATAGCTCTTTCATATTTTTTTCTTACTGTTGACGGTTTTATGTTGAGCATTGTACTTATTTCTTCATGACTTTTCTCCTTAACTATTCTTAAAATGATGATATGTCTTTCTTCCGGTGATAAACTTTCCAGAGCATCACACAGCTCTTCATTTAACTCATTTCCAGCAAACTCCTTATCAATTCCAGCTTTATAGTACTTAACACCATCAGTAAAAGGTAAAAACCTGATAAGTTTTTTTCTGCGGATAATATTCACACAATGGTTATATGCAATTTTATATAGCCATGCAGAAAATGATACTGTCTTCTGGTATGTATAGATTTTTCTATATGCCCTAAAAAATGTCTCCTGAACAGCCTCTTCTGCTTCATGAATATTACCCAGCATGTGATAGCAGTAGAAAAAAAGCTGCTGCTGAAATTCATTGATTATAATAGCAAATGGTTCTGAATTACCTTTCTTTACTTCCTCTATAGCGACTTCTATGGAATCCAATACGGCACCTCCTCCAGTCTTGATTTTTTATGCCATATATAACAAATCAGTTTTATTTTTTGTGACAAATAATTTATTTTTCTTTTTATATAAAAGCCGCTCGGTCCTACATATTCACACCGAGCGGCTTTTATCACACTAAATGACTTATTTATTTGAGGCTTTGATCAAAGCTTTACATTTTTCCCATCCGATTACTAATTACCCTTTAGGTAACAGCAAAGCATTTGATATAATTTTAAAAGCCTCTGCCCTTGTTATATTCCTATCCGGTTTAAAGGTCTTATCCTCGTATCCTTTAATTAATCCAAGTTCAGCTCCTTTTTTGACAGAATCCAAAGCCCATGAAGGTATCTTATCAATATCTTTAAAAGTGATAGATGTTGAAGCTTTCGAATTTGCATAACCGAGGGCCTTTATTATCATAACAGCCATTTCTTTTCTTGAAACATTCTTTGACGCCTTGAAGGTATTATCACTATAGCCATTAATTACACCCATCTTTACAAGTACATCTACATACCCCTTAGCCCATGGTTGAATACTGGCTGCATCCTTAAATTTGAGATCCGGATTTGTTGTCGGCTTTAAATCAAGCATAGCAACAATTATCTTAGCGATCTCAGCTCTGCTTATTTCCTTATCAGGTCTGATGGTTTTGTCAGGATAACCGCTAATTATGCCTTTAGATAGCAGGGACAATATATTATCCTTCGCCCAATGTCCGTTTATATCCTTATAATCCGATGCTCCCGGAATTGGAGTTGGCTTTTGAGCAACTACCGTACCAGAGCTTGGAACAGTCGTAGTTACTGGGCCAGTCGAAGTTGGAGTCGGTGTCGGTGTAGATGTAGATGTAACGCGTATGATATTTTGTCCTTGCTGCTGTGTATCTCCTGAATTTGATGGAGTTGGGGTAGGAATAGTTCCTGAGTATAATAGTGTAAGATATAGATAAGTCTGCATACCGTTTACATCTATTACTGAATCATCGAATGTATCTTCATCGAACTCGGTTTTAGTTCCGGTAGATGAATAATACGCTGTACCAACATAACCTGTTGAGTCTACAGCATACATCAAAATAAAGTTTCCAAGTGGTAGTCTTAATTGAAAGTTTCTCGTTACTGCATTTTTCCCGAAAATCGCATTATATTTAATAACTTTATATGGATAATCATTAGAATCTAAATAGTCAAGACTTATGAAATAAAGTGTCAGCGGAATATCCGAAGAAGTACTGCAACCTGATGGCAAGGATACTGTCAGTGAAACATTAGAAGCTTTAACCATATTAATATCCATGTAATTGTCCTGGGCTGATGGAGTAAAGATATAGGTATCCGCAAAGAACTGTGAAGAGGAACCATTGTTAATGCAATAACCATGATCTATGCAGTTATCTATATTATCTGTATAAAAATCTATGTAAAAAGTACCATCAGTCGGAACAACCAAAGAGTATTCGCCATAATTTGCTCCGATGGGTATATCAACTGTTGTTAAATATAGAGCGTCAGGCGCGCCGTATTTATCTGGATCAGAGTGATTATATTGAATACTGGAATCCTTAAATACATTGGCATGAATTTCAATCGCAACATCATTGACAGCAGTTCTATTGTCAGGCATATATATCTTTCCAGAAACCTTTTTGCCTTTTATTAACTGCATATTAATATTGCTTGCGCTGCCATTTGAAACATATATTGTTAATGCATCGCTATAATATGGCGAAGTTCTGGAATATGAATAGTACCCTAAATCAACATACCCATTTTCTTGAGTAAAATAATCAACCGTAAAATCAGAACTCTCCTCCGTATCTACATTAATAAAATACTTAACTGAATTAGAGTTTTCAGGGATAGTAAAATAATTCTTAAAGTATAATCCATTTTTACTTTTACTACTGGCAGTAACAAGAACTTGAATTCCTCCGGCAGGCGCAACAGCTCCATTAGGAAGTGAAAGCATACCTGAAATATAGTTCGATTTCATTAATGTGACATTTACATTCTCAAGATTATTTGAACGGACATCTAGTAGCTGAGCATTCTTTTTATCCGTAACCGCTGAAGGACCGTTATAGAATGCATCTTCCCAATATCCCTCAGCGATAGTTGCGTATTCAAGAATATATTTACAATTGCTGTTATTCTCGAGAATCGTAAAGCAATATGGCGCAGAGTTCTGATTTTCAGGAATTACAATAGTCTTATCATATATATACCCATGTTGTTTGCTGGAATCCTTATATACTCCATCCGGAAAACTGAGGGCTAACACAACCTTAATTCCTCCTTGGGGGGCGGTCTTGCCATCAGGGAGGTAAACTGTACCTGAGATCTGTTTCTTTGATAATAGATTCATATCAATACCCGAAACATTTGAGCCATTCATTTTCACTTCACCGGCAAATTCAGGATCAGGCGCGCTGCCGTAAGGACTGTAATAAGCCGTGCATGGCAAATCAGTTCTGCCCGATTTGATATAATATCCAACCCTATAGGTTTTATCTAAAGATGAATCAGGAATTACAATTGAATAATTATTTTGAGATGAGCCGGCTGAAATACTTATATTTGTCGTGTATTTAAGGCCCATGTCGGTTTCTGCAAATACATCAATAGAAGTATCAAGGTTCATTGTGGATTGAGACAGGAATACTTTCCCTGAGATAGTTTTGCCTTGTACCGGAGTATTTGTAGGAACAATTGTAGGAGTCGATGTTGACGGATAAGAAGTAGGGGTAGGTAATACTGACGATGAAGGAGTTGGGGTAATTGTAAAGTCATATTCTTCAACTGTTGTACATTTATCTAAGTCATTTCCACCCAATGCATAGATCTTTCCATCTAAAACTACTGAAGACAGGGCATCCCTGTCCGTAGGCATCTTTTCTTTATTGTACCACAACCCATTGCTTGTATTGAATTCGTAAAAGTTATTTGGATTGTTTCCTGAAGTCCCAATAACATATATAGAATTATTTATTGATACTGCAGATACGGAACTAATTTCAACAGGAGCGTTTTGAACATCACTCCACTTGTTCAAATTAAAATCAAACACCTCAAAACTCTTTGGCGAGTTTATTCCGCCAAGAGCGTACATTTTAGAACCACAAACTACTAAAGAATGATAAGAACGTTTTGTATTCATGCTCGGAAGAACTGACCAACTGTCGGAATCCGGGTTGTATACCTCAACAGATTGTGAGCTTTCAGAATCAATCCCACCAACAACATAGATCTTGCCATTATACGCAACTGCCGCGCCATAGCCCCTGTTTACTGACATTGACGCTTTTTCGGACCATTTGTTGCCATTTGGATCAAACTCAAACAGTTTATTTGTGTCATTAGGCCCGATGATGTATATTTTGTTATTAAGAGCTACAGATATGGATGGTTTGCGGCTTATTGCAACTTCAGCCGGAATAGTATATACATCACTCCATGAGTCGGAGCTTAAGTCATAGCATTCTATGGTTTGATTATAACCTACTGCATAAATTTTATTATTTAAAGTAACTGCTGAAAAATCTTTTCTTGCTTTTGACATACTCTTCCTTGATGACCAAACGCCTGTGAGATTTAACGGTAAGTCTGATATCACAGACGTCGAGGTTGGCGTCGGTGTGGCAGACGTTGGTGTAGCTGTTGGAGTCGCAATCGGTGAATATGTATAAGAATGGGATTTTGTGTAGGAAATTGCGCTTTGGGCGTCAATTATTCCACCGGTTGAGATAACTCCTGAAAGGTTAGGCCTTCCCTTTACTGTATTCCTTATAATCTGCTTGATATCAGCAGGAGCAATATTCGGGTTGCAGCTTAGAATCAGGGCTGCTACGCCAGTTACAAAAGGGGATGCCATGGAAGTACCCTCAAGATATCCATAATTATTTTCCGGCATGGAGCTATATATATCTACTCCAGGCGCCGCAACATCCACTGGAGCACCATAGTTTGAGAAAGACGCCATGTTGCCCTTATTATCAACAGCTCCTACAGAAATTACATTAGGAAGCTTGAATGCCGCCGGGTATGTAGGATTTATGGACAAATCCAATTTATCGTTTCCAGCGCTGCACACAAAAAGAATGTCTGAGTTTTTCATTTCTTGTTCAAGCGCATAATTATAATGGGTATCCCCCCAACTGCAATTCAATACCTTTATACCGAGTTTTTTAGCATACTCAATCGCTTCAATGGCGTCACTGGTAAACCCGCATCCACCATCCATAAATTTAAGTGGCACAATGCTAACTCCGCTTGCGACACCGCGAATTCCAACATTATCTGCTCCCGCGGCAATGATACCCGCAATATGGGTTCCATGAAAGTCATCATAACTATTGTCATATACACTATTGTCGCAGTTTATGAAATCCCATCCGTTTACATCATCTATATAACCATTTTTATCATCATCATAATTATTATTTGCAATTTCAGAAGAATTTTTGTATATAGAATTTGTTAGCTCCTTATGATTTATGTCAATACCCGTATCAAGTATTCCTACAAGAACATCCCCGTTTCCATTTACTGTGTCCCATGCGCCAGATACATTGATATCAACTCCACTTGTACCACTAACTCCGTTTATTGCCTGACTATTGTTTAATAATCCCCATTGTTTTGAGAAATCAGGGTCCTGAGGGTAAGATAAGCTATAAAGTTTGTAGTCAGGTTGAACATATTCTACATTTTCATCATTTTCAAGCTCCTTTAGCGCAACCTGCATTTCCTTTTTATCATCTAACTGGATAACATCTACTTTAGATAGTTTATTATGCTTTTTAACCTTGATGCTATTAAATTTTTTATTTAGTTTGCTTACAGACAGGGTACTCTTTTTGTCATCCCGAAACTTTACTAG
>JAUZPS010000167.1 GCA_030705945.1 Bacillota bacterium | reverse complement strand
CTCTAAAATTAGCGCTGACTACCTTTAAATTTTATGCATAACGCGGTCGGTTAATTTTAGAGTCTAAATAAACTATATAAATAGAATTACTTTAAAAATAAAAATTGCGTACATTTATATTTAATAAATATACGCAATTTTTTTCTATCACCTTTTCACATTTTGATGAAATAAATAATACATTAATATATTAAATTTTTTAGTTGATATGTATAAAAGTGGTTAACAAACATTTTTTTCTTGCCGATATAGATTAAAATCGCAAATTTTGCGCAGTGTTCTATGTTAAAAGTGTTATTTTGCTCTGTCAGATGTAAAAGACTAATCACTTTTAATGTAATAAAAAAAGGGAGGCTTAACTATGCCAATACAAAAGTTTTCTTTTGGATGGATTCCAGATTATCCTGATATTCGGAATTACAGTGATACTCATGAAAAAATAAAACCCATTGTTTCAAGGCTTGCCGCAGCCAGAGATGAAGCAATACCAAAGAAGGTAGATCTGCGACAGTGGTGTTCAGGCGTTGAGAATCAAGGGAAAATTGGCTCATGTACAGCAAATTCAGTTGCAGGTATTGTTGAATATTTTGAAAATAAAGCGTTTGGAAAGCATATTGAGGTTTCCCGGCTTTTTCTATATAAGGTTTCCAGAAATCTATTGCATACAGAAGGCGACAAAGGGGCATTTCTTAAGACCGCAATTGGAGCTCTGACACTATTTGGAGTTCCCCCTGAAGAATACTGGCCTTATGTTGAAAATTCTTTTGATGATGAACCAAACGCATTCTGCTATTCTTTTGCGCAGAACTACAAATGTATAAATTACTTTTCTCACAGCGCTAATGGCGCAAAACCTGAAGAAGTTCTTCAAAGTGTAAAGAAGTACCTTGCGTCAGGTATACCCTCGGTTTTTGGATTCACTGTATACAGTTCAATCGAAGCCGCTACCAAGGTAGGATGCATACCGTTCCCGAACGAAAAAGAAAAATTTCTTGGAGGTCATGCAGTTGGAGCTTATGGGTATGACGATAAAAAGAAAATTGAAAATCCGTATACGGGCGAATCTACTACCGGCGCGCTGCTAATTAGGAATTCATGGGGTGAGGAATGGGGAGATAAGGGCTATGGATGGCTTCCTTATGAATTCGTTTTAAGAGGTCTTGCTCTTGATTTCTGGTCCCTTGTCAAACAGGAATGGGTTGATGCGGAAGCGTTTTTTTCAAAATAAAATAAGAGATTTATAAATAAGACTCACCTAAAGGGTGAGTTTTATTTATGCTCGAGCGCTTTTGCAATAATTGTGAAGGCTTCAGCTCGAGTGATGTTTTTATCAGGTCTAAAGGTTGAGTCAGAGTATCCTTTAAATAACATAAGATTATTTCCCTGTTCTACATAACCTGAAGCCCAGGAAGGGATAGTTTTAGCATCTTTAAAGCCGGTTACGCTAGACGGCTTAATATCGGTGTATCCGAGCGCTCTCATTATGATTATCGCCATTTCCAAACGCGTTACATACTTTGAAGCTCTGAAGGTATTGTCGCTATAGCCCTGAATAATTCCTTTTTTAATCAGCGCGTCAATATAACCTGAGGCCCAGGACGGAATTTCTGATTTATCGGTAAATTTAAGATCCGGAGCAGCTGTTGCTTCCAGGTTCAGCATTGTCGCAATTAACTTTGCGATTTCTGCTCTGCTGATCTCCTTATCCGGTCTTATTGTATTATCAGGATATCCATTTATGATTCCTCTGGATATAAGCGTCAATATATTATCCTTCGCCCAATGATTTGATATGTCTTGGAAGTTTAGCGCAGAAGGCTTATCCTTTGGGTTATCTTTAGTTGTATCCTTTGAAGGCGGATTTTGCGCGGAGTTTGGCGCTGGAGTCACAGTTGCGGCAGGCTTACTTGGAAGTTGAATTTGAATGCCCTGCACGGTTTGGCTTCCTTGAGAGGAGTTTGTTGTTGTGTTATTGCAGGGAAGCAACGTCAAATTAATTGAATCTGTAAGTAGAGAGTTAACCATTATTATTGATGCCAGGTTAAAATCAGACTTAGTGCCTGAATTTGAATAAACTCCTGCTTCCAGATAACCGTTTTGCTGAAAATTCGGGTTTTCATAACATATAACATAATTTCCTTTTGGTAAATAAAATTCAAAATCTGTTTTTTGTGTTTTCTTGCTTATTTTCAACATATACTCTATATATTTACTTATAGCGTCTTGGCTATTTTTTGTGTCGTCTAAGTTAATAATAATAAGTGAAAGGGATATATCATTTGCTTCTGCAACGCCGCTAGGCAATGATATATTACCGCATAACTTATATCCTTCTATAAGGGTTAGATTTATATCTGTAATATTTCCATTTGACAAATTCACATAAGAAGCGTCATGGGCATAAGGCGTAGTATTCCCACTACAGAAGTATCCTGTTTGGACATAACCTTTTTCATTTGTAAAATAATTAACAGTGTATTTGGAAGAATCGTTATCAGCAATATTAATGTAGTAATTAACCGAGCTGCAACCTTGGGGAATTATAAAGCAGTTTATATTTGAAGTGTTATCCTGATCTGTTTGGGTATCTTCTGCTGAAACAAAAACAGATATTCCGCCTTCTGGAGCCTTATTTCCATTTGGAAGAGAAATTGCGCCGGATATACACTTTACAGGCTGTAGGGCGATATTTAAATTATATAAGTTATTGTAACTGACATCAATGAGGCTTGAGCTTTTTTTGTTTGTAGTTGTTCCGGAATAACTGAAATAGCAGGTTTTATCATAATACCCTTGAGCGTTGGACTTGAAATCAAGAATATATCTGTTTTTTCTATTGTTTTCAATTACAGTAAAGTTGTATTGTATAAAACTTTGATTTTCAGGAATTACAAAAGTCTTCTCATATAAGCAGCTTGGTTTATAAATTGGATTTTTATAAGCTTCCTCCTGCAAATTAAGTCTTAAATTAACCTCAATTCCTCCCTTTGGAGCTGTGTTTCCATTTGGAAGGATTATTTTTCCGGAGATAATTTTTTTGGTTAATAGGTTTAAATCTATACCGGAAGCATTATTGCTTTTCACATTGATTTCTCCTGCGAGTTCTGGGTCAAAAACGCTTCCGTCGGGACTATAGTAAGCAGTTTTTGGAAGTTCGTTCTCTTCTGATGAAATATAATAACCTATTCTGAAATTGTTATTAATATACTGATCAGGAATAAGAATTGAATAATCCTGGCTTGAAGCTTTTTTTAAAGTTACGGTAGTATTATAGGACTTGCCGGAATCTAATTCGGCAAATACATCTATAGTTAAATCATTTTTCAACGATATATTCGGCGCGAGAATTTTACCGGATATAGTTCTTCCTTTTTGGCTTTGTATTGTAGGCGCCGGCGTAGATAAAAGGGTCGGTGTCGGAGTTATTGTTACCGTCGCAGATGAAGTTGGAGCAGAAACTGGCGCAAAGGTATATTCTTCAACTACTGACTGTAGGTTGTCGGCATCATTGCCTCCAATAGCGTATATCTTGCCGTTTAAAACCGCAGCTGAAAGTCCATTCCTGTCTGTAGGCATTTTTTCTTTCATTACGCATGATGAATCGAGCGGAGAATACTCATAAAAATTCCCCTGATTTTCCTTAGCGTTACCTATTATGTATATTTTAGCGCCAATTGAAACTGCGCAAAGGGAATATATGTTGATTGGGGAATCTTTGAGTTCGGTCCATTTTTCTTTTATAAAATCGTATTGTTCTATGCTTTTTGGAGAGTAAACGCCTCCTAAAGCGTACATTTGGCTGCCATTAACCACTAAAGAGTGCAAAGACCTTTGGGTTTTCATGCCGGCTATTGTTGTCCAGCTGTCTTTGTCCGGATCATAAACTTCAACTGTTTTAGCGCTTTTTTCATCCGCTCCGCCGGCAATATATATTTTACCGTTATATACCGCAGCTGCCGCAGCGCCTCTGTTAAAAGACATAGAAGCTTTTTCGGACCATTTATTAAATAGTGGATCAAACTCAAAAACTTTGTTTGTATTATTTGCTCCCATGATATATATTTTATTGTTTAACGCAACGGTAACCGAATCTTTAAGGCTGACTGCTAATTCGGCAGGCGCGGTGAAAACATCATTCCATTTGTTAGTGTCAGGGTCATATGCTTCTATTGATTTATTACAACCGACAGCATATATTTTATTATTTATTGTCACAGCAGAGAAGTTTACTCTTGCTGTATTCATTTTGGTTTTTGACGACCACGTACCGGATATCGCAGTTGGGCTTGGAGTTGCTGCAGGCGTTGTAGTGACGGCGGCTGAATTTGTTGCGGAGGATTGAGGAGTATATAATCTGGCGTAGGAAACAGCGCTACTTACATCGATAATTCCTCCTGAAGCAAAGGTATCTTTGAGGTTGGGCAGTTTCTTTACAGTGCTTTGAATTATTTGAGCTAAATCAGCAGAAGAAAGGTTTGGAAAACAACTAAGCAAAAGAGCCGCGGCTCCCGAAACGAAAGGTGAAGCCATAGAGGTTCCATCAAAATAGTCGTAATTATTTTCTGGAATCGAGCTGTAAATATCGACGCCAGGGGCTGCCACATCCACCAATGAACCATAATTAGAAAAAGGCGCAAGACTGCCTTGATTATCTATTGCTCCAACCGAAATTATGTTTGGCAGGTTAAAGCAAGCAGGAAAGGTCGGAGTTAGACTAAGGTCTTTGTGATCATTTCCCGCGCTGCATACAAAAAGTATGCCGGAATTCTTCATTTCCTGCTCCAGGGCATAGTTGTAATGAGTATCGCACCAACTGCAGTTAATTATTTTTACGCCAATCTTCTTGGCGTACTCAATAGCTTCGATTGCGTCACTTGTAAAGCCGTACCCGCTGTTCATAAATTTCAATGGGACGATTTTAATACCGCTTGTAACGCCTCTTATACCTACAGAATCTGCATTTGCAGCAATTACGCCTGCTATATGCGTCCCATGATCGTCTTCTTCGCTGCTATCGTAAACGCTATTGTCGGAGTTAATAAAATCCCAACCATTTATATCATCAATATATCCATCTTTGTCATCATCATAACCATTTATTGTTTCAGTTGCATTTACATATATACTCTTTGCAAGATCCTTATGTTTTATGTCTATACCGGTATCTAAAATACCAACAAGTACTTCGCTTTTAACATTTAATGAATCCCATAAATCTGCTACATTAATATCAATGTTTGGAAGGCCGATTGAGCCGTTAATTTCCTGACCGCTGTTCTTAAGCCCCCACTCCTTGCTGAAGTCAGGGTCTTGCGGCAGGCTTGACTCGTATAATTTATAATCAGGTTGTATATACTCTACATTGTTGTCGCCTTCTAGCTCACTTACGGCGTAATTGAACTCTTTTTCTTCAGGTATCTGAATAATATCAATGCCTGAGAGTTTATTGAAATGCTTGAAGCTAATATTTTTAAGTTTATTTGAAAGTTCGCTTTTAGATTTTGAACTTTTCTTTTGATCTTTGTACTTAACAATAAGTCTGTCTGTATTTTTAGTAGATACAAGGCTTCCTTTATTGCTTTTAAAAGCTGCGGCGTCTTTTTCCTTGGGAGGAATGGCAAGCTCTAGCGCGTAAGCTGAAATGCTTGATAATGAGATTATAAATGCTAAAAATATGCTAAGTAGTCTGGCTGCTTTTGAAAATTTTGCCGGTAAACCTGCTTTATGCTGGGCATAAGATGGGAGTAAACGGCAGTTTCTAACTAAATTCATTCAGATTACGATCCCCTTAATTTGTATTTTATTACAAAAATAATTATATATGTGTTATTAATCATTGTCAATAATTTGACTTGAAGCCTTTAAATGCATGACATTCCTTTAATGGAAACGAGTTTGTAAATTTTACAGGGATTTTCAATGTGTTAAAAATGTTTGTTGAAACCCAATCGAATTACGAATATAATTAGGTAGTATCAAAAAAACTTAGCAACTGGTCGTTTCAAAAATTTGATAAAAAGGGTTTTCGTCATATAAACTTGAACAAGGAATTTTTTGAAACGCCCTTATTATGACTTTTAAAAACTTCTAAAAGATTAAGGTGGTATAACATTATGAATAATAAAACGAAGGTATTGATCATTGATGACGATATAAATATTTGTGAATTGATTCGCTTATACCTCGAAAAGGAAGGTTATGAAGCAATTCCCGTATATAACGGGATAAAAGCAATTGACGCTTTTAAAGAAAATACTCCTAATATTGTGATTCTCGATATTATGCTGCCAGGAGCAGATGGTTGGCAGGTTTGCCGGGAAATAAGAAAAATAAGCAGTATTCCTATTATAATGCTTACAGCAAAAGGGGAAACTTTCGATAAGGTGCTTGGCTTGGAACTAGGGGCTGATGACTATATGGTAAAACCCTTTGAGCCTAAAGAATTGGTGGCAAGGGTCAAAGCGGTATTAAGAAGGTATGAGCATAAGGAGATTGATGTTCAGGAGGTAGTTTATCCTAATTTGGTAATAAACAGAACTAATTATTCAGCAAAGGTGAACGGAAAGGAAATTGAGTTTACGCCTAAGGAACTTGAACTTTTATTTTTTCTAGCTTCAAACCCCAATAAAGTATTTACCAGAGAACAACTTTTAGAACAGGTATGGGGATTTGACTTTTATGGGGATTCAAGAACAGTCGATGTGCATGTTAAAAGACTAAGGGAAAAAATAGAAGTTGAAAATCAGGTTTGGCAGTTGAAAACAGTTTGGGGCGTAGGCTATAAGTTTGAGGTAAAATAATTAACATTTCATTCATAGTTTATTCAAGGATATTTGTTATATTAAAATCATTATTAATATATAAGAACATTTATCATGAAACATATAGATATGGTTTCTAGAGGTAACTTATGTTTAAATCGATTTTCAGCAAGCTTATTGTTTTATTTATCTCAATAATTATAATAAGCTTTTCTATAACCGGTATAATGCTTTATTACATGCTTGACCGCTTTGTATATTCTGAAAAGGAAAGCATTTTAAAGCGGGGCGGCGAAATAATATCCAATAGCTTGTATACCTATATTGAAAACAGTAACACGAATATGCAGCTTTTTGCGCGGCAAAACCTTGAAAGCAACATGGAGTATATTATGGAACAAACGCATTCATATGTTTGGATAATTAATCCCCAAGGTTATATAGGTTTTGCAAAGCCGGAGACTGATAACCAATATATACCCAAACAACTTCGGAATAAACTTATTTCAGACAGCGGCATACCCAGATTGCCGGATGAAAAGCAATACCGTAAAGTTATGCTCTCTGGAAATGATGTTGTTGAGAAAGGCGATTTATATGGGCTGTTTCAGGATAGCAGGCTCACGATTGAAAAGCCTCTTAAGATGAAAGATGAGTCAGGAAAAGAAAAAATTGTGGCGGCTGTGCTTCTTACAACATCAATGCCGGATGTTTACCAGTTGCAGCGATCAATAATAGGGTTTTATTTATACTCGGTAGGCATTTCAATTTTAGTTGTAATAATTTTAGCTTATGTTTTCTCAAGGAGAATATCCAAACCCCTTAAAGAAATTAATGAGGCGGCCAGAATTATTGCGGGTGGAGAGTTTGAGAAACGTCTAAACATTAAATCAAGGGATGAAATCGGTGAATTGGCAGTCAGCTTTAACAATATGGTAGATGGTTTGCAGAACCTGGAAGAGATGAGGAGAGGGTTTATCGCTAATGTTTCTCATGAGCTAAGAACTCCTATGACATCAATAAGAGGTTTTATTGAAGGAATATTGGATGGAACGATTCCTTTTGAAAGGCAGAATAACTACCTGGCAATAGTGAGAGATGAAGTAACCCGTATGAACAGACTTGTAAATGATCTTTTAGACCTGGCTAGAATGGAAGCCGGCGAGGTTAAGCTCAATCTGATAGACTTTAACATAAATGAACTGATAAGAAGATCCATAATAAAAATAGAAAGCATTCTATTAAGCAAAAATATAAATGTAGAAGCCTATTTCGAAGTAGAGGAGCTGTATGTAAACGCAGATCTGGACGCTATTGAAAGGGTTATTTTGAATATAGTTCATAATGCTGTTAAGTTTACCGATGAAGGTGGAAAAATAAAGATTAGCGCATATAAAAAGAAAGACAAAATTATTATTGCTATCGAGGATAATGGACCAGGAATAAGTAAAGAAGAAATAAATCGTATATGGGACAGATTCTACAAAGCAGATAAATCAAGAGGGCGTGATAAGTCAGGCACCGGCCTTGGACTTGCGATTGTTAAAAACATTATCACGGAACATGGACAGGAAATCTTTGTAGAAAGCGAACCTGGCCATGGAGCAAAGTTTACTTTTACCTTGAACAAAGCGATCGATAAGGGTATACAAAGTTAACAATTTGTTCATATTTTTTTAAAAATACTTTTTTACAATAAATATATATAAGTTATATAAAAAGCACTATTAATCTTACATTTGACGGAGCAAAATAACGAACGCTTTAACGTTATTTTGCGATAGGCAAATGTAAAAGATTAATTGCTTTTTATATAGTATCAAAAAATTTCTTTGTTAATGTTTTATATCAAGAATATCCAGATATAGCTGGCAAGCAAGATTAATAATATTTTTAATATAGCTTACTTAAAAACTGAAAGGAGTCTTAATAATGGATAATATGAATTTGGACGATAATG
>JAUZPS010000166.1 GCA_030705945.1 Bacillota bacterium | reverse complement strand
TAGGCAAATGTAAAAGATTAATTGCTTTTTATATAGTATAAGTTACGAAAAAGATTTTACATTAAAATGCAGTTAAGGTTGTATCAAAAAAAACTTAACAACTGAGCGTTTCAAAAACTTGAAGTAATAGGTTTCTGCCTTATAAACTTGAACAAGGAATTTTTTGAAACGCCCTTATTAACTACTCAGAGCAACTATTAAATTTAAAAGTAAATAAAATATAAGAAAGAGGGAGTGTCTTTATGTTAAAAAAATTAAGAAAGGTTTTATCGGTTTTTATTATTTTGGGTTTGATATTATCGAGCGCTATTTCTGTAAATGCGGATTACCCGATATTCTATCAGCGTTATACAGCAGATCCATGTTGCTTGGTAGTAGGTGACAGATTATATCTTTACTGCTCGCATGACGTATATGACCCAAATCATCCAGGTTATATTATGAACGATATTACCTGTATATCAACAGATGACCTGAAGAATTGGACAGATCATGGTGAAGTTTTTAAAGCGCCTAATTGGGGAGCAAAATTATCATGGGCTCCTGTTGTTGTTACCAAAAATAATAAATATTACATGTATTTTGGAAATAATGCGGGTGGTATAGGTGTTGCGGTAAGCAATAGCCCTACTGGACCTTTTACTGATGCGCTCGGAAAGGCATTGATAACTGGAAGTTCACCTGGAGTAAATCCTCCAAGCGGATTTTGGTGCTTCGACCCTGGAGCTTTAGTTGATGATGACGGACAAGCATACATATATTTTGGCGGTGGAAGCGTAGATAATAATACCCGCGCATTTAAGCTCGGTAGCGATATGATAAGCCTTAGTGGTTCTGCGGTTACAATTCCTATGCCTAATATGTTCGAGGATTCGTATATTCACAAATATAAAGGAAAATATTATTATTCATGTTGCATACGTCCTGGCAGCGGTACAAAAATAGAATATATGATGAGTGACAGTCCATTAACCGGGTTTGTTTATAAAGGTACAGTAATGGACTGTCCTCCTGATAATGAAGGCAATAATAACCATCATGGAATTGTTGAATATAAAGGAAGCTGGTATATTGCTTATCATAATAGAGAAGTAGCAATACTAAATAATCAGCCTAAAGGCGATGCAAGAACATTTCAGAGAAGTGTATGTATAGACAAGCTGGAATACAATGCTGATGGTACAATAAAGAAGGTTACTATTACAAAGGACGGTTTAACTCAGCTTAAGAAAGTAAATCCTTATATTACAAATGAAGCAGAAACAATGGCTCAGGAATCAGGTATTAATACTGAAGCGTGCAGTGAAGGCGGTCGCGATGTAAATTTAATTGAAAATGGCGACTGGGTAAGAGTAAGGGGCGTTGATTTTGGCTCCGGCGCGGTGTCATTTGATGCAAGAGTAGCATCAGCAACCAGCGGTGGAAATATTGAGATTCATCTTGACAGCCCGACTGGGACACTAGTTGGAACTTGCGCTGTACAGGGTACTGGCGGTTCGCAGACTTGGGCTACTAAATCCTGTAAGGTAACCGGTGCAAGCAGTGTTCATGATCTTTATTTAAAATTCACAGGTGGCAGCGGTAATCTGTTTAATCTTAATTGGTGGAAGTTTAGCGCCTCAACTTCAAGCCCTACTTCCACACCTACATCAACACCCACCCCAACTCGCGCATCAACCCCTACTCCAACTCGTACATCAGCCCCTACTTCAACTCCTACTACTATTGTGAACAGATATGACTTAAACAATGACGGAGTGATAAATATGGCAGACGTAATAATATTGGCAGGCAAATTTAATACAACAAAAGGAAATGCTGGATATGCTGAAGCTTGCGACTTGAATAATGATGGAGCTATAAATATGGCTGATGTAATACTTATTGCGGCAAAATTTAATACTGTCGCCTAAAGAGATATTGAAAATTACTGAGCTATAACTATATAAAAAGCACTATTAATCTTACATTTGACGGAGCAAAATAACGAACGCTTTAACGTTATTTTGTGATAGGCAAATGTAAAAGATTAATTGCTTTTTATATATTAATAAAAAATAAATATGGATTATTAAAATGACCTCTACTTTAATGTATAACATGTAGAGGTCATTTTTTTATTAATTTTTATAAAATCATAAAAAGTCAAGTATTTTTAATAAAAATCCAAATTTACTTTACAATTCCGGACTAAAAAAGACTATTATTATCGAACAAATCTAATGGTTAGATATTTATAGTTCTGTAACTATAGAGATTAATGGAGTATGAAAATTTTTTTGAATTTTAAACAGCGTTAGGAAAATCCATATGAAGAGTATTGAGGGAAAAATATGCTATTTGTCTCAACTAAACTTGAAAATACCAACGAATCAGCCACTCGCATTGTCCGAAGAATCAAGGATGGGGATAAACAATTAAAAGAAAAATTCATTAAAGATTATATTCCATTTATTTTAAGAATTATTTCACGATTTCATTCTACTAAGTTAGTAGATATTAAAAATAAAGATGAATATAGTATTGGTCTTATAGCTTTTGACGAGGCAATAGAAAAGTTTGATAGTAGTAAGAATATAAGTTTTTTAAATTTTGCGCAATTAGTAGTTAGAAGAAGATTGATAGACTATTCTAGACAGATAAATAAAAGTAACTGCGAAATACCTTTTTCAAGTTTTAATATCAAAAGTAACAGTGAACTTGAAGAAAAATTAAATATGCATGCAATTGATATAGAATTTTATAGGTATGAACTTATTCATGAATTAAAAGAATTTTCTAAAGATTTAGAAGACTTTGGCCTACATATTAATGAGTTGCCTTATTATATGCCCAAGCACAAAGATTCAAAATACATGTGTTTAAGAATAGCTAAAAGTATAGTTAAGAATAAGAGAGCCTACGATAAGATAATGACGAAAAAATATTTCCCCATGAAAGACCTCACTAAAATTATAGATGTTAATCCAAAAACTATTGAAAGGAACAGAAAATTTATATTATGTATTTGTATAATTTACGGTAATAATTATGAAAATTTCAAATCATATTTGAACCAAATAATTTAATGAATGAACTTGTTTGTTTTGTGATAATCATTTTACATTAACTTGTAAAATCACGAAACATAGACCTTAATATATAAGTCGTGGAAAAAGAGGTGAAAAAGACTTTTCGTTAGCAAATGCAGTTAAACATTCGTATTTAATGTTTTGCACTTTTAATAGCTAATAATTTTTCGAGGGATAAAGCTATGATCTGCAAATTTATAAAAGATCCACATAACTTGGGGGGATTTATAGATGGAATTTTATGGTATGGTAATAAACTTAACAAAAGACAAAGCAATAGTGACTACCAATGATTTTCAAAGTTTTTTTATTAAGAGAAGTCCTACAATTTACATAGGACAAGAAGTTGAGTTTACAGAAAAAGATATTATCAAAAAAAGCTCAGCTTTCATAAAGCTAGGTTTAGCCGCAGCATGTTTATTTGTTTTTTTCACTTTTATAGCTTGTATTTCAAACTTAAATGTCTTAAATAATATGAAAAATGATTATTTTCAGTCCAAAGTATTTGCTTATGTCGATATAGACATTAATCCAAGTTTGGAGATAGAAATTGATGATAAGGGCAATGTTTTAAGATTGGTACCATTAAATGAGGACGCGAAAATTCTTGTTAAAAAATTAAAGCTTAGCAGTATTAGTATTTCTCAAGCTATGAATATAATACTAGGAGAGTTAAAAAAGAATAAAATTATAAGTAGCGCAAGTAATGACTGCATATTGGTGTCGAGTACTTTGAACAATAAAAATAGTGAATCTGATAAAGAATATCAAACTGAAAAGAAAAAACTTGATAACTTGATCGACTTATTAAAAAATAATATACAAGATAAAGAAAATGGCAAGGTAAATGTATTTCTTATTCAAACAAATTTATATGAAAGAAAAGGCGCCAAGAGCGAGGGAATTTCTACTGGAAGATATGTTTTGTATAACAGCTATAAAAATTTAATAAGCGAATTTTCAATTGAAGAAGCAAAAAGTATGAAGGTTAATGAATTACTGAAAGATTTAATAAACTTTAAAAAAGAATATGGCAGCAGTTTGATGGAAGGTTTGAATAAAAATTCAAAGCAAACAATGAATACTGAGAGTGAACCAACATCAACAAATTCGCCTTTAAATTCTGAAGTTCCTTCGCAAATTGGTCAATCTACACCTTCTATCAAGTATGATAATTCAAATTATTGGCTAGCAAAAGATGACAGTTCAAAATCAAATGTTTCATCGGCAATACCGTCATCAATTGCTAAAAAGATAGATTCACAGTTTGTAAAACTTGAAGCGTATAATTACCATGGACATTTCATACAGCACAAATCTTTTAGAGGTCTTATTTCAAAAGAAACAGCTCGTTCAGATGACGCTATATTCAAAATAGTTCAAGGTCTTGCTGACTCTAATTGTATTTCATTAGAGTCGAAAAATTATCCAGGATATTACCTTGTACACGATAATTTTAAAATTTATCTTAAAAAAAATGATGGTTCTGTAGACTTTAAAGAATGTGGAACCTTTAGAAAAGTACCTGGCTTAGCGGATAAGAACTTAGTTTCTTTTCAGTCATTTAATTATCCATCTAGATACCTAAGACATTCGGAATTTTATCTTCAGATCGACGAAATTAAGACAGATCTTCAGAAGAAAGACGCTACTTTTACTGAAATTAAACAAAAGTAAAAGGTAAGAAAAGTTAAAAAATTATCATTATATGGCATGTTTATATTTATTTTTATAAATTAATTATCAAATAAGGGACTTAAATAAAGTTACAATTCGAATTAACTTATATAAGGGTATCTATAATGTAATTTATGTAATTACTAGAAAACATATTAAGAAATTGGAGGGGTAATATGCTAAAGAAGTGTAAGCTAATAAAAAAATCAATTTGTGTGTTATTGGCAGGTATAACAACTTTGTCAGTAACTCTCACAGTGCCAGCTCCTGCCAAAGTTTCAGCTGCAAGCAGCGTGGAACTTTTGCAGGAATTTGACATGGAGCAGGTAAAAATAACTGATCCGTATTATGTGAATGCATTCAACAAAGAAATCGCATACCTGAGAACGCTTAACGCAGACCGGTTGTTAGCCGGATTCAGAGAGGTTTCAGGTTTGTCAAAAAAGGCAGACAAGTATGGCGGCTGGGAAACATCCATGATTCAAGGCCATACATTGGGACATTACATGTCAGCTATTGCAAAGGCTTGTAAAAACACCAAAAGTGATGCAACATTGAACGCAGAATTAAGAAACAAGACCGATTATATCATTAGTGAACTGGAAGCTTGTCAGAATAAATTCAGTAATGGGTATCTATTTGCAACTCCTGAAACACATTTTGATGTTATTGAAGGAAAAGCAACAGGTTCCAGCTGGGTGCCATGGTATACAATGCACAAGATTATGTCAGGGCTTTTAGATGTTTATAACTACGAAGGAAATACGAAAGCATTAAATATTGCTAAAAAATTGG
The DNA here is from genome assembly GCA_030705945.1 of Bacillota bacterium. GTDB lineage: Bacteria > Bacillota > Clostridia > Acetivibrionales > DSM-2933 > Pseudobacteroides. The sequence goes on along the minus strand of JAUZPS010000166.1, from coordinate 3,238 downwards.
GTGACTGGATATATAATAGAGCATCAAAATGGGACAGCGCAACTCGCTCAAGAGTATTAGGAGTTGAGTACGGAGGAATGAATGACTGCCTATATGAATTGTACAAACTCTCAAACAACAACAACCATTTAACGGCAGCGCATATTTTTGATGAAACTACATTATTTAATACCATAGCGGCTGGAACTAACAACTTGCCGGGAAGACACGCCAATACTACTATTCCAAAATTTATAGGCGCATTAAACCGCTACCGTACGTTGGGAAGTTCTGAAAGCTCATATTTGACTGCTGCGCAGCAGTTCTTTACAATCGTTTTGAGAGACCATACATATGTAACAGGTGGTAACAGTGAAGACGAGCATTTCAGGGATCCAGGCAAACTTTATGCCACTGCGGATAACGTTAACAATGAAACATGCAATACATATAACATGCTTAAGCTTTCAAGAGAACTGTTTAAGGTTACCGGAGACGTTAAATACGCAGATTATTATGAAAAAACATATATAAATGCAATTTTGGCTTCTCAAAATCCCGAAACTGGAATGACAACATACTTTCAACCAATGGCGACTGGATATTTCAAGACTTTCAGTTCAGATACAAATAACTTCTGGTGCTGTACCGGAACTGGAATGGAAAACTTCACAAAATTGAATGACAGTCTTTATTTCCATAATAGTACTGATTTATATGTAAATATGTATTTAAGCTCAACTTTGAACTGGAGTGAAAAAGGCTTTTCGATGACTCAGACAGCCAGTGTGCCAGATTCAAGCAAGGTAACATTTACCATTAACTCAGCTCCTACTACAGCAGTTAATTTAAAATTCAGATCTCCCGCATGGATTGCAGCAGGTCAGAATATTAGCGTCACGATAAATGGCGCAGCAGTCAACGCTTCAAAGGTAAACGGCTACATCAGTGTAAATAGAGTTTGGCAGGCAGGAGATAAGGTTGAATTAAATTTACCTATGGAAGCGCAGGTATCACGTCTTACCGATAAACAGGAATGTGTAGCATTTACATATGGTCCGGTTGTTTTAAGCGCAGGCCTTGGAACAGCCAGTATGACTACAGCTTCTCATGGAGCTAGTGTTACAATTGCAACCAAAAATGTAACAATCAAGGATTACATTCTTATAAATGCCGATAATGTCAATGCGTGGGTCAGCAATATTAAAAACAATCTGGTCCAGACGCCGGGCAAAGTGGAGTTCACTTTAAAAAATACGGATGAAGATAACAATTTAAAGTTCACTCCTCACTATCAAAGATATAAAGAAAGATACGGTATTTACTTTACACTCATGAAGATGGATGCTGCAACATTAGATGCTTATCTTAAGGCAAAACAAGAAGCTGAAGCAAGGGCTGCAGCAACAATAGATTCTGTTCAGATTACAAATGATCAGTATGAACTACTGCACAATCTGCAGGGTAATTCTATGGGAGGAAGCTTCAATGGTCTTATGTACCGTCATGCGAATGTAAATTCCTCAAACGGCGTGGCAAGTTCAGTTACAGGCTCTGGTTGGTTCAGCTATGATATGGCTGTTATTCCTTCAATAACAAATTACCTTGTAGCCAAATATTATAGTGGTGATTCGGGAAGAACCTTTAATATCTATATAGACGGTCAGTTACTAAAGGAAGAAACAATTCAGACTCAAAATCCGACTGGATTTTATGAAGTAAAGTACCAGATTCCTTCCGCATGGCTTACTGGAAAATCAAAAGTAACCGTTAAATTTGCTAATAGGGGATCAAGCATTGTTGGAGGAGTATTCGGAACCCTTTATATTTTAAAGGATCCAAATCAAGCCACACCTACTCCTACACCTACTAAAGCACCTACATCTACTAATACTCCGACTAATACTCCTACACCTATAGGAGTTAAGGAGGATATTAATGGAGATAAGGTCATTAATATGGCTGATGTAATACTGCTTGCCGTCCATTTCAACGCAGTATTCCCAGATGGTAATTATGACAAAAAGTACGACGTAAACAGTGATAACGTTATTAATATGAGTGATGTTATTATGGTTGCAAAAAAATTCAATCAAACAGTATAAAGATACTTAAAAAATTGTCTGGTGAATATAACCATATTAAAAGGGCTATTATATTTAATGACCTCTACTTATATGTTTAATATGTAGAGGTCAATTTCTTCATTACAAGCTTTTACATATAGACATAATTATAAAAACCATGCATAATAAAATTAAAATTGAAAATTGAATAAGTCTTAAGGGGTTTTTAAGATTAGGTTTATATTATTTTCATTAATTTTTTGTTTGAAAAACGGACTTAAAAAAAATAATAATCCGAACAAGTAATACGAAAAGGAATATTAGGATTCTTAAGTGAATAATAAAACATAGTGAGCAAATCTTTTACTATATAAAAATCAATTAATCTTTTACATTTATCTACCGCAAGATACTGGTAAAACAGTTTCTTATTTTGCTTTGTTGCTTTGCTAAATGTAAGATTGATTATGATTTATCTATGTTTATGTTGCATTAAGAAAATTAAATTTTCAAACAAAATTTTGTGTACTTACGATAGTCGCGCCATTTGCATCCTAATGGAGAAGGAAATAATAAATGGCTGCTATTATATATTTCACTTTATTTACTCAAAATTATTATAGAAGTAAAAAAGTGATATAATACTTTTCCTCCTAATTTTTTCCCCCTTGTTTTGAGGGGGCTTTTTTTAGATTTTTTCTAAAATCCAAGGTTTTCAGAAAGGGTATGTACATATGCTTAAGGTTTTTTTAGTCGAGGATGAATTTATAGTTAGGGAAGGCATTAAAAATAATATAGATTGGTCAGGGGCGGGCTTTAAGTTTTGTGGTGATGCGTCGGATGGAGAGCTTGCGTACCCGCTTATTCAAACTGAACAACCTGATATTATTATTACCGACATAAGAATGCCTTTTATGGACGGTTTGGAGCTAAGTCGTTTGGTAAAGAAGGAGTTGCCGCAAAGCAAGATAATCGTACTTAGCGGTCACGAAGAATTCAGTTACGCTCAGGAGGCTATTAGGATTGGCGTCACAGAATATCTACTAAAGCCGATAAACGGAGCTGAACTAATTAAAGTAGTAAAGCGTGTAGGTGAACAAATTATTCATGAACGAGTGGAAAAGGAGAATTTTGAGCGTTACAAGCGTGAAATGGAAGAAAACGAAATAGATGTAAGGCGTAGATTTTTTAAC
>JAUZPS010000165.1 GCA_030705945.1 Bacillota bacterium | reverse complement strand
CTGGTCGTTTCAAAAACTTGATATAATGAGTTTTCATCATACAAAACTTGAACAAGGAATTTTTTGAAACGCCCTTATAAAAATGCAAAATTATCAATGGTAATAAAACCAATTATTTAAATTTGCCTTTAAAACCTTAATTCGTGGTATATACATAGTTCTTTTGAATATATCTTATTTGAGGAGATTTACATAGCTCATAAACTTTTCCTTTATCTATTTGAAGTAATGCGCAAGAATAAGCTCCAGAACTAAATACATCTTTTACTACTACCCCGCCTATTTTTTGCGCAAGGTCATAAATGCCATCAGATGAGTCAAAAAAAGCTACAATCACTTCACCTGAATACTCACCTAACAATGTTCTGTCTGTTACTTTATATTCATTTTGGTATATTATTACATCAAGAACACAGGGCAAACTTTTTACCTTTTCGACATCTTCTGTTGTTATTGCAGCTAAAAAGCTATATTCAGGATAATATGAATAAAGCTTTGCTCCGGCCTTTTCTGCATCACTTTTCATGCTATCATCTATTGGACCAGAAAATACAATAAAATAATAACCTACTTCACCAGGACCGTACTTATCGATTTTTTCGAACCCGGTTGAAGGGGTATAGACATAATCCCTTGTAATAGTTGCATTTATAAGCTTAACGGCATAATCATTTGTTGGTGTCGGCGCAGGCGTATATGTCGGTACAGGTGTTGATGTAAAAGTTGGTGTAGTTGTATCCTGGTCACCGACTTTATTAAAGTTTTTGGCTAAAATCATTACATCGCTCATATTAACAACACCATCGACGTTTAAGTCAAATTTTGCATTATATATAACGTCACCGTCTTTACAATTAAATACACTCGCAATTTCAATCACATCAGACAAATTGATCGCATTATCATAATTTATATCCCCTATATATGTATTTATTGGTGAAGATGTACCGGAGATATAAACATCACTATCCTTTATGATGACATTTGGTATGATTTTTGAAAGGCAGCCATTTTTAGTAATCTTTAAATTGTATGTCCCATTTGCAAGCCCATCTATTTCAAAATACCCGTTTCCTCCTGTAATTACATTTCTTCCGGTACCTACGAGTTCGATATTATAACCCTGTAGTAATTCTTGTCCCCTGTCTTTATTGAAATTACAATTAGGTGAAACATAGCCACATATTCGGTAAGATTCTTTTGTGATATCATATCTTAATTCTCCACTATTAATCGTATAGCTTGTCTTACTTTGATCGATATATATGCCAATCTGAGTAGATACTGTAAAAGGCGTTCCGTTCGGCGCATGTGTAAACTCTATTGTAGAAGTCTGATCAAAGTTTTGATTCTCATCAATCTTCATTTCTTGCTCAGCATTTAAACCATCTCCATGTGTTAAAATAGTAATCTTATCCGCCGGAACATTAACATGGCCTGTTACGTGTAAATAAACCAATCCAAAACCATTACTTATCTCGGTATACCATTTGGTATTACTAATTGTTAACTCCGGATAATTAATAGTATTTGACCCTTCGTCCGCAAAAACCGGCAACACAGTAAAAAAAGATGTCAACAATGTCAGTAATGTTAATAGAATAACCATTTTCTTTTTCATAGTCTTACCTCCCCCTTATAAAAACAGTATATTTTTATCTATATTTTATAATAAATCATATTAAATTTCACTATTTTTTTACTTCAGAAGTAATCGGGAGTTTTAAGTCAGATCAAATTGATACGAGGATTTTTAAGTTCATGCGTTCAATTATCAGGCATATCTAAAACACAGCTTACAATATATCACAGAAATGTTATTGCATATTAAGTAACCATGCGCTAAATTATGATTGTAAGGTATATCCTGCTGTTTTTTATAATTCAAACAAAAGGAAGGTGTATGCTATTGAGTAAAATATCAAAAAGGATTATTATTTTTACTGCTATAATTTATATTATTGTAAATGTAATATTTACAATACATATATTTTCAGATAACATCAAATATGGAATGAAAAGTGGTGGATATTATTATCAAGTTAACATACAAAATAATATCGGTGAAAGAACAACTAATAAATGGGACATAGCAATATCCAATATCGAAGGAAAAAGGGATATTATCGAGAATGAAAATAATAGCGCTCAACTTAACGAATTTGGGTCAATAGTAGAAAATATTAGTACAAATAGAGTATTTATTTTTTATTTAGGAGTATTTTTAATTTTACTTTTAATATTAATATCAACGAGCATAATTGATATCCGCTTAATCAGCAAGAATGAATTAAGAAAATTTGAGCTTTTGGATGCTATTCTAATAATAGTTTCAATATTTATTAGTATCAGAATTCTTTCAGCGGTTTTAGACTTGAACACATCATTAAGAGATGCGGTATTATATTATAATTTAATTAAATAAAGATCTACAACAATGAAATTAGGCGCTTTTTTGATTCTACTTTTATGATTTTAATATAAATAAAAGTGTATACAGATATTCCATAGTATCCATTCTTCGCCAAACAATCCTCATAATTTCTCTTATGGACTCAACTTCAAATATGACAAATTGAATTTGATCAACCTATCCTGAGTCTTGATAACTGGTTTATTTTGATTATTTTTAAACTTTTTATTTACAATAAAATTCTTTTGAGCGTTATCAGAGTGTTAATATTAAAATCAATTTATCTTTTACATTTATCTATCGCGAAATATCATTAAGCCGTTCGTTATTTCGCTATGCTAAATATAAGATTAATAATGTTTTAATATAACAACCAATCTTGAGAATAAGAGCCAATATGAGTTATTAAAAATATTAATTAATCAGAAATTATTTGACAAATAAATCAGCGCATATTATAATGAGTTTATACTCAATGAGTTTGGAGTCAACTAAAATGAACAAAAGACAGGAACAAAAAGTCAAAACGAGGAAATTAATAATTGATATCGCATTAAATCAGTTTGCCAAGGACGGACTGGTTACTACACGAACATCAGATATTGCAGCTTCAGCCAATCTATCGCATGGCGCGGTATTTGCCCATTTCCCTACAAGGGAAGCATTGCTTAATGAGGTTATAGAGGAGTTTGGAATGAGAGTAACCAAGCATCTTCATGAGTTGGTTGAAGAAAATGTCAGCATGCAAGGAATTCTTGAAGCGCACTTAAAAGGTATAGAAGAATACGAAGAGTTTTATACAAGATTGATTTCAGAAGCTTCGATACTTCCTGAAAGCGCGCGGAATACATTGATTGGAATTCAATCTGCAATATCATTCCATATGCTTGAGGTTGCTGAAAGCGAAATGAAGTCATCAAAATTAATAAAAATGCCATTTAATCTAATGTTTAATACTTGGAACGGACTTATAAATTATTACCTGATGAACAAAGATTTATTTGCGCCCAGGGAATCTGTTATTTCACGATATGGTCAACAATTGGTAAATCATTTCATGAATCTGATTTCTATCAGAGGGGAGGTGAAGTAGCTTGAAAATGTGTATAGCATGCGGAATGCCTATGAAAACAAAAGATGATTTTGCAATGAGAGATGAAAGCAAGGATTACTGCAAATACTGCGCAAGACCAGACGGAACAATGCAATCTTATGAAGAAAAACTGGAAGGTATGACTGATTTCATAATCAGAACTCAAGGATTGGATGAAGAAGCAGCAAGAAATGCGGCTAAGGGTATGATGATGAAGTTACCTGCATGGAAAGAATAAACAGGGTCAATAGGTTTAATAAGTTTAATAGGTTTAATGGAGAAATTGCTATCAGATAAACTTGATGGCAATTTTTTTATAATATTTTAAAATCCTCATCCCTAAATATATCCTTGACAACGTTGGTCTATAATGATAGACTTAAAAATATCTTAGGTCTATATCAATAGACCAACAAGGAGGGGATGCAATGGAAACATTAAAGTTATGCGAGAGTGAATATAGGTTTGCAACTATCGTTTGGGACAATGAACCCATTTCTTCCGGAGATCTAGTAATACTGTGCAATAAATATCTTGGGTGGAAAAAATCAACAACATATACTGTATTAAAAAAGCTTTGTGAGCGTAAAGTTTTAATAAATGAAAACTCAAAGGTATATTCCCTTGTAAAAAAAGAACAGGTGCAAAAGTATGAGAGCGAGCAGTTTGTGAACAGATCTTTCGGCGGGTCGCTTCCTCAGTTCATAACAGCGTTCATGGGAGATAAAAAAATAAGCAAATATGAAGCCGACAAACTGAAGAAGTTAATTGACAGCTACAGGGAGGATTGAACATGGATACTTTACTTCAGAACCTGTTTATCAAAGTTTTGAACATGAGCATAACCGGTACCTATATGATTATATTTGTTTTATTGATCAGGTTTCCATTAAAGAAGGCGCCTAAAATTTTCTCATATAGTTTATGGGGAGTTGTTCTTTTCAGGCTTGCTTGTCCGTATACCTTTTCAACAGCATTCAGCTTCCTTAAATCTTTTTCATTTTTAAGTAAAACCGAACCTGTTCCGGCAGATATCGGGCTAATGAAACAGCCTTGTGTTGATCTGGGAGTTAACAAGGTAAATGACATCATAAACAGCTCTCTACCGGCAGCTTCGCCTACTGGAAGCGTTAACTTAGTCCAGATCATTCTTGCCATTATTTCATTTGTTTGGGTTGCAGGCATGCTTGCAATACTCCTATATAGCATTGTGTCTTACATAATGCTAAAGAAAAGAATACGAACCGCAATATTGGCGCAGGATAATGTTTTTGAGTGTGAAGGCATACAGACTCCTTTTGTTTTGGGAATAGTTAAACCTAAAATCTTCCTCCCTGTGAATCTTTCAGAAAATGAAAAAATATTTATATTAAAACACGAGCAGACACATATAAAAAGGTTGGATTATCTAGTTAAGCCAATCGCATTTTTGGTTCTTTGCATACACTGGTTCAACCCATTTGCGTGGTTGAGCTTCATAATAATGAGCCGTGACATGGAAATGTCATGTGATGAGAAGGTAATAAGAGAACTTGGAAGTGGTATAAAACGCGAATACAGTTCATCTCTTCTTTCAATGGCAGTAAGCAGAAAACTCATATCCGCAAGTCCTCTTGCCTTTGGTGAAAGCAATGTGAAAAATAGAATTAAAAATGTATTAAACTACAAAAAACCTTCCTTCTGGGCCGCGATAGTACTCGCTGTTCTTGTCGCTGTGATTGGAATTTGGCTCATATCCAATCCCAAAAGCGATAAAAGAGAATCAGATTTACAAATACAGTCTTATTTGAAATATCGGACGGAGTATGTAGGTGATAACTCAAAGGTAGGTGGATTAATAAATTTAATGACTTTTCCCCTTGTTTTGTCTTATGAGAGAATTCGATTGGGAACTGATGAAAAACCCTATAAATTAACCGTAGATTTTAATGCCAGTACAATCGAGTTGGACCATGAAATGGTGTCTGAGTTCAATCTGTTTGAGAAAAATTCAATCATACTTTTTTCGCTTATAAAGAACGTTGATGAAATAAACTATGTTATTGATGATGGGGCAAGAAGTAAAACAATGCAGTTTTCAAGAGATTGGGCAAATAAAGCCATGAACTCTAACGTGTGGAAAAGCTCAGAAAACGAAAAGGATTTCAGTCGTTTTTTTAAAAAAGTTGAGGCAATGTATTCCAAGACTGCATCAAAAAATGTTGTAACTGTTGATCGGTCAGATAAGGAAGGTGAATCATTCATTGAATATATAAAGAATCTATCTGTTTCTGTGGAAGCGAGCTTAAAAGCAATTATATCTACTCCACTAAGTTCTTCGAATCCAAATGATTATATTTCAGCGCATCAGAAGGATTATGAAAAGATCATAAAATATGGTGGAAAAGATGCCCTTGAATATATGCTGCTGCAATTTAAGACCAGTAAGGTACAGAATGACTTGCGCGGCCAAATTATGATGAGACTATGCAAGGACCTTCTAGGCCCAAAGAATAATGTCCTTGACGAAAAATTATTGCCATTAGAATGGTATTCAAAGTTAAAAATCATTGAACAAACTGCTGTTCCTGATTTCACCTATGAAGGCAATGATACTGTTTTAAAGCTGGTTTATGAAATAGAGACAGAGAAACATCAATCAATGAAATCTAATGGTGGATTTCTCATTGTTGCGCCCCATATTCATGTTAAATATGAAGAAGGAAATGAGTTAAAGGTATTTATAAGCACTTTATCTACAGTATATAATCTCTATGATAAACTGGTTTGTGAATCTTCAAGTTGGATGGCGCCTGCTGCGATTACCTACATAAAGAATCCTGATGGAAGTTATTCTTTAAAGAAATACGAACAGGCAGAAGAAGGAAGTCTTGCGGTTCCATCGATAAAAAAATTCTGTACTATGCCTGTTTCCGGAAAGAATATCAATGGTTTGGCAGATTCTATTATAAAATATTATGCAAATTATTCCGACCTCATCAAACTCAATACTGATAATTTAAAAGAACTTTTAAAGGAAAATAAGCATACCGGAGTATCTCTAAAAACAAATTCAGGGAGCATTGTTCCCCTGACGTAATTAATTTTTAAGCTTCATTCAAATGAATTTTCAGTTGCTTTATAATGGAAATAAAAAACTTCCGATTCCAAGCAGGTGTTCACGAGTTAAATGAGCATGCAAGCGAAGATTTCATCGGAAGTTTTTTATTTCGCTAGATTTTTTATAGCAAATAGTATGTCAAACTCAATATCTACAACAACCGGATAATATGATCATTTAATAGGTATTTCAATAGATTTATTACTGTATTTTATCACTACAGATTTGATAGAATCGAGCATTATTGGACTTTCAAACGGAACTTTAATATTAAAAGATTTATCAGCATTTCCGCTGCTGAAGGAACTGTTTTTAAAGTCGCTTAATTCAGTATTATCCTTTAGCTTAATAGCTAAATGTATATTATCAGCGGGAAAGCCGCTGCTAGTATAATAACCATCAAGCTTCAACGAAAGCGGAGAGACATTGAGTTTTACTATTCTTATATCGTCTAAAGTTAGTGAAACATGTTTGCTCAAATCTATATTTTTTGCGCTGGCGACTTTGGATAATGGAAATGTAAAATGAAATTCTTTTGGCATAACAATTTCAAGATCTTTGAGCATACTAATGTTTTGCAATTTAAATGAATAATAGTCTAAACCTTCCTTTACAGCAAATTTAAATTCAGCGCATGATGAGTATATCTTACCCGTTTTTATATTTCGTAAAAAAAGCGTTGACTTCTTATATTGCCTGGATGAATTAACAAATAACGTCAAATAGTTATCTGCAAAACCGATTGAATTAAGAATCAATTTTTCTCCATATTCATTATCTAAGGAAATGTTAATATTTCTATCAGATAAACTATCAAAGAATCCTTGGGAATTTACTTGGGCGAAGATACCGTATCTATTGTATGTTTGAAAAACGTCAATTTTTATAGGTTTATATACCTCATTACTTGTCATCACAATGGTGGCATTTTGGGCGGGTAGTAAACCAGATGACTCTATGTCAAATATTGATGCATAATTTATTTTGTTAGGTATACTATTGTCAAATTGATGACTAGAAACACAACTTCTTGGGCAAGCTGGTTTGGAAACATCTCCTATATAAAGTTCAGGAGCTCCATGATAAATAAACGGTTCATGATCATATGAAACGGAGTACTTTAGAAAAAGATAGTTCGTGTCTTCAATAAGACCTTCTATATTTAGATTTATGCCATTTTCGGAAATTCCGCCTATATTGGTTACACCATATTTTTTTAAGATGTTAATTTGATTTTGATTGAATTCAGATGTATTATAGTCAAAAAATTGATTGTAAAAGTCCTTGAAAACATCTATGACTCCCAAGTATGACGCTGCTGTCACTGTAATAACTGACGCTGCAAAAATTGCTGTAACAGGTATCAAAAATTTTGAATATTTTGATTTATTACGCCTCTTTCGCTCCTCAATATGTACTGCCTTTGATATTAATTCATTTAAGGCATCTTCAGAGACATTAATGTTATTAAAAGAACTTTTATATAATTCATTCATATAATAATTCCTCCTTGAGCTTAGTTCTTAATAATTGTCTTGCCCTTTGAAGCTGTGTAGAAACTGTCGTCTCCTTTTGGTTAGTTAACTCAGCTATCTCTTTAATGCTGTAATCCTCATAATAGAATAGATGCACTACAGCCCTATATTTTAGTGGCAGTTCCATAACTGAATAAAACAGCTCACTTTCTTCCATCGTTTCAAATGCTATAGTTTCATCAAGAGGCGCTGTTTTTTTAAACCAAGAGGAAAAGAATAATTTTTTACAGCAATTAATCGTTACTCTGATAAACCATGCCTTTTCATGGACTTCATCCGCAAATACAGGCTTTTTCTTAAAATATCGCAAGAATACTTCTTGAAATATATCATCAGCGTCACTTCTGTTCTTACAGTAAGTGAATGCCACCTTGAAAACAGTATTTTTATAACGTTCAATAGTATATATTACGTCCTTTTCTGCCAAATTGTCTTTTCCCCTCCTTATTACATCGAGGTTATAATTTTGAACCGATTCACTTGTAAAACCTTTTTATATAGTGAAAAATCACAAGCAAATAATTTTTTTGTTAAATATAATCAATTATATATTTAACAAAACAACATTACATCTCTAAATTCAGCTTAGAAATCTGATTCCGCAAATATTGTTATACTTGATTTGAAAAGTGAAATTAGTATTAGGTAGTATCAAAAAATAAACTGGTCAACTGGGAGTTTCAAAAACT
>JAUZPS010000164.1 GCA_030705945.1 Bacillota bacterium | reverse complement strand
TAGGCAACTTCCCAGGAGATAGCTTTTGATGCGTTTGCATTTTTGATAGTTAATGCGCTCTTAACTCCTGATCCTAAATCCCATGCCCAGCCCTGACGAGTGCTGTCTTCAAATGTTGAAGGGAGTGTTGCTTCTCCTATTGGATCATGTTCAGGAGGGTGTTCAACAACGGTGCGGGTTCCACTTATTGAGATATTATCCAAATAGAGTACATCTGCATCTGAGGCAATAAAGAATATGGTGTTAGTTAAATTGGATGCGTCGGAGTCAGTTGCAATTGCGTCAAGATTTGGGGCTTCTGCCGCTGTAAGGGTTAATACGGCTTTATATGTACCGTCTTGCTGTTGAACGAAATCATTAGGTGTCACCTGAACAGCTTTTGTAGGATTAGCCCAGCCATGAGTGTCACCACCTTGCGGAACAGCCGCAATAGATACAGTAGCCGGCTCAGGAGCAATTACATCTATACTCATGGTCTTTGCGCCTTTAATGTCAATGTTAGGATTGAAATCGTTGGAAGCAATACGAGCATAATTCCAAAAGTTGTCCGGGGACGTAGAAACGCCGGCAGCGCCTAAACCTTCGATTTTCAACATTTTACTGTCCATTGTATTAGATAGAGTTATACTTTGTACGGGACCACCATTAACTACAAAGCCTTGTGTTGTGCCGTCGTCGAAGTTCCATGGCACTAGTGTGAAATCTTCTTTTGGGGTGCGGTCAATAGCTTTATATTCAATACCCTTGATTCTGGCGCGAACATACTCGCCGGAAACGCTCAATTCTTTAGGTGCCCATACCTTGTCATCACCAGGATCAAGGTTAGTTTCTTTGGATTTATTCAGTTCAAATGGTGTAAAGGCTCCGGAGGTTTCATTCTTATTGGTCAATGACCAGTTACACCAGCTTATATTATTACCATTAAGGTAATCCAACCATACATCAGCGTTATCTAAGAAGGGACCGTTATTACCATCTGCCTGGCTGGTGCCCCATTCGGTAGCAAATATCGGAACGCCATGATTTAACGCATAATCCGTATTATTCATGACATATCCACCAGGGAGATGTGTGCCTGTGTAAAAATGTACAGTGTACATAGTGTTGTTATCATCAATAGGATTAGCTGCTACAAGGTCAGGACGCTGACTCCAGCATGGACTTCCTACTATGACAATATTTTTATTTCCTGTAGAACGAAGTTTAGATATGATACTTTCAGCGTAAGTCTTGACTTTTGACCAACCTGCTGCATCATTAGATACTCCGGATCCACCGCTGTTCGGTTCGTTAGCTACTTCATATAGAATATGAGGATCATTTGGAAACTGTGTGGATATCTGGTCAAAGAAATCTGCAGCTCCAGAATAAATTTGCGCTGTCGGATCTCCTGGATTAAGCACATGCCAGTCAACGATTACATACATATCGTTCTTAATTGCAAAATTGATTCCGTCAACAACTCTTTGTTTCATGGTAACAGGGTCTTCAGCATATCCTTTTTCGCCAACATACATGGCAAGGCGGATTACATTAGATCCCCAGTCATTTGAAAGGGCTGCGAATGCATTATCATTAATGATCTGTGGAAACCATTGCAAACCGTGTGTGCTCATTCCGCGGAGCTGAATGGGAGTTCCATCCTTGTCGCAGAGAGTTTTGGTTTTGCCGCCGTCTTTTGAAAGAACTTGTAAAGCCCCGGCAACAGATGGCTTCCTTGCTGGAGCAACAACCAAATTGTTTTTTTCCAGATCTGTCATGGATGACGCATTGAATACGGTTATATCATCAACATAAAATGTTATTTTTGAATTAGGAGTCTGAGCATATATTGAAAATTCGTTAAGAGTACCTGTGTAGTTTACATCATATGTATTTTTTAATTCTACCCATTTACCGCTTTCAACACTTATGCTTTTTACTGGTTCATATTTATCCGACGTAAAATCGGAGGCTGATGTTTTAGCCATAACTTCGACTGTCTGGATATCTCCTGTGTTCTGGTAGACCCAAAAAGAAACTGTTAATTTTTGCTTGTTGGATACAACAGAGGTCAGGTCGATTTTAGGTCCCTGGTAATTCTGAGTTCTATCTGATACCTTGAGACTTTTTTCTCCTGAATGAGCAAAATCCGTTGTATTGGTAAGAGTGTAACTGTTAGGAGCGTCGTTTTTAACGCAGCCGTCTGTGTTGCCATCTTCAAAATCGGAACTGACTAAGGCAGGACCTATAATTGATATGTCGTCAACATAGTATGAGAGATTGGCGTCAGCAGCTTTAACTTTGATCGAAAATGAGCTTAGATCACCAGTATAATTTACCTTGAAATTACCGGTAAGCTTAGTCCATTTTCCGCTTGGCGCATTCAGGTCATCAGCAATAACCTGAACGCTGTCCGTATTGCTGGAATATGTTGCGGCAGTAACGGAAATATCCTGTTCGCTTCCGCTTTCCTGATAAACCCACATTGTGACTGAATACATATTCCCGTTTATAACTGAATCTCCTAGGTCTACCGATGGACCTTCATCAGAAGAAGTCCTTCCGGAAACCTTCAAACTCTTTTCTCCGTCATGCGCGGTTTCAGATGAAACAGCAACTGTTTCACCGCCCTTTGCGGTCCAGCCTTTATTTGATCCATCCTCAAAATCATAGGTCTGAGTCAAAAAAGACCTTGGTGTTGCAGCATAGGCTGCAAGGATATTGGCAGGCAAAACAATGCTAATGAGCATAGTAACTGCCACAATCAATGCTACCAACTTTCTTAAGTACATAAAAAAATCCTCCTCTAATTTTATAATTTTATCTAAAATGAAGTTAGATAAGCTTGTTTAAAATATAGCCAATTATGTCAGGAATTTTTTGATTATTCGGCAGTTCACGATACAGGGTTTTGACCTCCAAGCATGTTGATAAATTCAGGCAGGCGCAATAATTCAAAAAATTACTTCATTATATAGTCTAAGTATATTGGCTTTTTTTACAAATGTCATTATAGATTATAACTGAGTTTTAACGAACAATCAATTCATATTGCAAGGTAAACTTATTAATTATTCGTAAATTTTTCAAGAGAGTCTTTATTGATATTAATAGAGTGGACAATTATTTTTTGGGATACTGCTTGATCCGAAGAGAAGGAGAGAAAGTAAGGCTAATATGGCGGTCTTCCTTTGATATCAATAACAACTATCTCAGGTGGATTGAATATTCGAGGTAGGCGAGGGTTAAATGAGACGCCACGGCTTACTATATGCGTCAAATTGCCATGTTTATACATCCCGCCGGCATATTTGGGAAACCATCCCTGTCCAGGCGACCAGAGTCCATTTAATATGAAGGGGATTCTGACTTGTCCTCCATGGGAATGCCCTGATAACACCAAGTCAAAATTATATTCCTTATATGTTTCTATTAATTCAGGGCGGTGGGCTAAGAGAATTTTAAAACCAGGTTTATCTTGTAAATTTGAGAAACTATCATTCATAACTCTTTGTAAATCGAAATCTGGTTTCTCATATTTTACAACATCCGGATCATCAACTCCAGCAATAAAAATATTTGAACCTTTTACATTAATCTGCTCGTAGCTATTTTCTAAAATTTTAACATTATATTTTCGGATTGTTTCTTTAATATTTTTAATATCATTTGACCAAAATTCATGATTTCCAGTGACATAATATATTGGAGCAACTCCTTTTAGCCCCTCCAAGAATAATTTTGTACCTAGTATGGGCGCTCCGTCATCTGCTATATCCCCTGCGAGCGCAATAATATCAGGATTCTGACGCTTTATCAGTGAGACAATCTGTGTTTGATTATCACCATAAATATGACTGTGTAAATCAGTAATCAAAACTATCCTAACAACTTTGTTTACATCAAGTTTATCAGTATTAATCACATAGTTTCTAATAACCAGATTATTATAAAAAGCCAATATTAAAATAATTATGAATATGGCAACACAAATTAAGCTTAATAAAACCTTTTTTCTTTTCAAAAATTATACTCCCCGTTACATCAATTTTGATCGCGCAACTGTATTTATATTTGTTTTTGACTGCGCCATATGATATATATAAAAATCGTGAAAATGATTTTACATAGACAAATGAAGTTAAAGCATCTGCATTTGCAAAAATAATATGTCAAATGTAAGATTAATAGCGCTTCTAATTTAATTATTCCATTAGGTAGTATCAAAAAAAATAACTGGTCAACTGGGCGTTTCAAAAGCTTGAAATAATGGGTTTTCGTCATATAAACTTGAACAAGGAATTTTTTGAAACGCCCTTACTACCAAATATCATCGTAATATTATCACGAATAATGTTAAAGAGCAAATATACTTAGCTCTACAGCAATGGTTTAAATCTACCGTTACAACACAAATCATGGAAGCCCTTCGAGACTAATTATTTAACCATTCGATGTCAAAATGTGGGAGATGAGATCGATCTTATGAAGAATTAAACCATAAGTATAACTGAAGTTATGCTATAGTACTTCTGTTATTGACAATTGACAATAAATATGAATATAATAATTTTAAGATTAATATATTCCTTACTAAGTCATGTAACTGGCGGAGAATATGGATAACCATATGGGGAGCATGATTTTATTGAATATCGACCGCCTGGGTAGAATATTTTGCCTAGGTGGTTTTTGCTTTTTTATGTCTTTGAGATTACAAAACCCGCATTGCGGTTTATTTAGGAGGAGTTTATGAGAACGTATGAATTAAAATATGGGTGCAATCCACAGCAAAAGCCGGCTGAAATAAGGGCAAAATCTGGAGAACTGCCGTTTGAGATTTTAAATGGCAACCCAGGGTACATAAATTTTATGGATGCATTAAATTCTTGGCAGTTGGTGAAGGAGTTAAAGCTCATGCTCAAAATGCCTTCAGCAGCGTCATTTAAGCATGTAAGCCCTGCAGGCGCGGCAATAGGCGTACCATTAACTGACGAGCTAAAAAAGGCGTATCATATTGATAACCTTGAACTATCATCTATTGCTGCGGCTTATGCTCGCGCGAGAGGCGCAGACAGAATGTCATCCTTCGGGGATTGGGCCGCTTTAAGCGATGAAGTGGATGAATCATTAGCTTTGATTTTAAAAAAAGAAGTATCCGATGGAGTGATTGCGCCGGGGTATACTCCTGAAGCGCTTGAGATACTTAAAAAGAAAAAAGGCGGGAAGTACAATATAATAAAAATAGATCCGTTATATGAACCTTCAGAGGTTGAAACAAGGAGCGTATACGGTATAGAATTTGCGCAGAAGAGGAATAATTTAATTCCTGGATTTGATAACCTTAAGAATATTATAACAGACAACAAGACATTGCCTGATGAGGCGAAAATGGATATGATTCTGGCAATGATAACACTTAAATACACTCAATCCAATTCTGTCTGTTATGTCTCAAATGGTCAGGTAATCGGATGCGGAGCAGGCCAGCAATCCAGAATACACTGTACACGACTTGCAGGAGATAAAGCTGATATATGGTATCTTAAACAGCATCCCAAGGTGTTAAGCCTTGATTTTATACAAGGTGTAGGAAGACCTGAACGCGACAATGCTATAGACTTATTTGTCAGAAATGATGTTACTGAATACGAAGCAAATATGCTAAAGGATGTCCTTAAAACAGTTCCCCAAAGACTATCTGAAACTGAAAGGGAAACCTGGCTCAAGGGTTTAAAAAATGTGGTATTGGGTTCTGATGCTTTCTTTCCTTTCCGGGATAATATAGACCGAGCTTATAAAAGCGGCGTCAAATATATAACGCAGCCAGGCGGCTCCACGAGGGATGATATAGTTATAAAAGCGTGCAATGAATATGACATGGTAATGGTTATGACGGGACAAAGGCTGTTCCACCATTAAATACTAAATATTGATGATAAATAGCATTGGAAAATATAGATAACCAAATGTAAAATTAGTTTTAAACGGTGAGCTAAACAGCTGAAAACAGGCTTTTCAAAGCTACCCGATATAAAACTTTACACTTGGTTATCTATTTTTATTGCCCTCTATTAAAGTTAAGGAGATTTATATTTTTCCGATAAATATTATGCGTTTCTACGCCAGCAACTATTTTAACTAAGGGGGACATGCCAATGAATAAAATAATTTATAAAATTGTAATGCTAGGTATATCAAGCACCCTTATTTTATCTCTTATTCTGGGGATAGCATCTTTTTATCTGATTCAAAAAAACTCGAATTCCAGAGTTGATCAAGTAGAAAAAAGTATGAAGGATAATTTTGATTTGGTTTCAAAAGTTGAGGTTGAAACAGCAGTATCGTTATTGAATGGTGTATATAGCCAATACGAAAAAGGGGATATAAGTCTTGATGAAGCAAAAAAAAGGGGGGCAGACCTGATTAGGAATTTGCGTTATGGAAAAGAAGGGTATTTCTGGGTGGATACATCAGAGGGAATTAATGTTGTATTGCTTGGAAAAGATACCGAAGGAACAAGTAGATACGATATTAAGGATGCAAAAGGCAAATTCTTTATTCAGGAAATTATAAAAAAAGGATCACAGGAAGGTGGAGGTTATACAGATTATTGGTTCCCCAAAAAAGACAGCGATATACCGATGCCAAAAAGAGGGTATTCATTGCTGTTTAAGCCATTTAACTGGGTAGTTGGAACAGGAAATTATGTTGATGATATAGCTGCCACGATTAAAACTGAAAATGATAAAGCTTCAAAAGAACTCAAGTCTGCTTTTATAATTTTAATATTAACAATTATTTTTGCAATTACATTAGTTTCTCTGCTCTGTATTTATTTGGGCAATAGAATTTCAAAACCTATTAAATATTTATCACAATTATTCAGAAAAGCAAGCACAGGTGATTTAACTATTAGAAGCGCTTTTAAGAGCAAGGATGAGCTTGGGACTCTTTCTGATTCATTTAACTATATGCTGGATAGGATAAGAGCTTTTGTCATTGAGACCTCTGATCTGAGCAAATCTGTATCGAACTCGTTTGCTAGATTATTAACATCCGCAGATCAAATTAAAAGGTCTTCGAGCCAAATAGCAACCGCTGTCGAAGAATTGGCAAAAGGAGCGACAGATCAAGCTTGCTCTACTGAAAATGGAAATCAACAGTTAGTTGAAATATCAGGACTATTAGAAAAGATCACTGATGAAATAACCAATTCTCAACATCTAGCCAATAAGGCTAAAGAAAATGTAATAATTGGAGGAAATCTGGTTAAGGATCAGGAAGAAAAAATGGAGGCGAATAAAGAGGTAAATTCAAATCTATCACGCTCGATAATGGAATTATCAAAAAAATCATCCGAAATAGGTGAAATTATTGAATTTATAAAATCTATAGCAAATCAGACAAATCTGTTGGCTTTAAACGCCGCGATTGAAGCAGCTAGGGCTGGTGAATCAGGGAGAGGCTTCTCTGTGGTTGCGGAAGAAATAAGGACGCTTGCGGAACAGTCAAATGGTTCTGCTAAAGAGATTGGGGAGATAATTAAAGAAGTTCAAAAGAGCGTCGATCAATCGGTAATTGAACTCAATAAATCTGAGACATCTATGATGGATCAGGTTAAATCACTTGATGAGACCATAAAATCATTTAAAGTGATTTCCGATACCGTTATATCTATCAATGAAAACGTACAAACGGTTACACAATCCACGGAGCATTTAAATAAGAATACCGCAAGAGTAGCCGATTCCATGTCAAACATAGCATGCATATCTCAGGAGACTGCGGCAAGCGCTGAAGAAGTGAGCGCCTCTACAGAAGATCAGGCAAGGATAGCATGTGACATCGCTGATTTGACAGAAGAACTCAATAAACTTTCCGAAGCGTTAAACAAGAGTATAGGAAAGTTTGTAGTTTAAGGATATATAAGATTGGTATAAAACCAATATATAGATATATAGGGCTGTTGCGCTAAGAAGTTAGTGTAGCAGCCTTTTCCTTATAAGAAAGAATTATTTTTATTACCCGGACTACCTAAACCTATTAATTCTTGGAAATAATGAATATTTTACAAATGCATGCAATAGTTATATATAATTGGTAGTTTATATGATTGCATAAATCATGGGGGTATTATGATAAAAAGGATCACAACAGCGTCATTTATTTGTGTGGTGTTGGGAATAGCGTCTATATTTATCGCATCATATTTTGAACGTGTAATAGGAGCTGGAAACCAAAGCCGCGCAGACTTTTTAATAAGCTCTATGTTAAATAGTTTCAGGGGAATAGGATTCGCTTTGATTACCACAACACTTATAAATGTATTTAAGCTAAGATTTGACTCAACAGAAAACCTGGTTAAGTATGGTTATCTCGATCGTCTGACCCGTGAAGAGATTTTGGATATAAAAGAGAAGCTTGATAGAAAACTATATTTTCGGGACAACCAGCATGAAAAGGACAACGTATTTAATTTCTTTGTAAAGGGAGTTTCATCCTTATTGAATGAGTGTTATTACAAAAAATATGAAGCGCGAATAGAGTGCCTAATAAATGGCAATCATATTAAGAAAATTATTCATAAAAGAATGGTGATTATTAATCCATCAAGAAAACTTGTTTTTGAAAAAATTCCTTTTCAGGCATATATGCAAAAGGTAGATGGAATTGATAATAACTGTCTTTACAAAGTAAGCAAGTTTATGGTTAACAGGAGGGATAAGACAAGATATATTCAGAAAAAAATCAAGCCATATGACAATTCGGAAAAATGTACGGATGAATACTGCGTTGTTATTGATACTGTTTGTAGAATTCCTATTAAGTATTGTTGTGTAATAGACATGAC
>JAUZPS010000163.1 GCA_030705945.1 Bacillota bacterium | reverse complement strand
CAATATGGTAAGAGTGCGAAGAAAAAATAGACAAGTGCTCATTTTTTTTCTTATCTTCGTTATGTGTACAAGCTTGACTACTAAAATTGCTACAGCTCAGGACGCTGGAAAAAACAATGAGATAAAAGTAATGCTGAATGGGGCGCGGATAGAGTTTGATGTGAATCCGTACATAAAGAATTCAAGGACACTTGTGCCGTTCAGAAAAATCTTTGAAGCATTTGGGTTGGAGGTGCAGTGGAACGACACAGATAAGACTGTTACTGCAAGTGGGAACAGCACCGAAATACTGTTAAAGATCAAGGACACAAAAGCTTATGTAAATTCAGTAGGGCATGACTTGGATGCACCTCCTGAAATCACAAATTCGAGGACCTTTGTGCCTTTAAGGTTTATTGGGGAAAGTATCGGCGCAGATGTTGAATGGGACGATAAGACCAGGACGGTTAATATTACATATGAAGCTAAGGAAATTGTTAGCCCTAGTGATAGTACAAGCGTTCCCACAAGTATAGCGACGCCTTCGCCAACACCTGCTGATGATTATATTCATGCTGTTGCAGGTAAATATATTGTAGGTCAGATGGCGACATTTGGTAAACTTAAATTTTCGGTAGATAGCATTGATTTTGATGCTAATAATGCAGTTGTAAAAGTTTCTGGAAAAATTAATCTTGATCAGCAATTAGAAATGAACATATATGGAGATACTGGTGATATAGTTTTTGCGGATTCAAGAATTTCAGAAGAAAAAGATGGCGATATGTACAAGTTTGTAGCTCATAACTATTTTTCTTCTGATATGAATGTAAAAAAAATAGACCATATTGAAATAAGAATGTATACAGATAATAATGAATCAATTCGGGTTGCCGAATATACACCGAATTAATAATATTTAACCTAAATAATTTGTTTCAACATTTAAAATGAATTTATAAGATTATTAATTAAGTAGAGAAAGATCAGAGTATAAAATTTTCGCAAAGAAAAATAAAGGGGGTTTACTTATGAAAAGAAAAGTGTACAGTAAGTTTCTTGTGTTTTTAATGTTAGCTAGTCTGGTAATTAGTACGACAGGTTTCACTTCGAATGCAACTGCAACAGGCGGGATTACTGATAATACCAGTTTTGTTCGAAGCTTTAATAGCTCATATGATGAAACTAAGGACAATAATATAGAAATCAAATATAATACAAAACAAGATATATATTACAAATATGGTGGTTCAGTAAAGGTTCCTATAGTGCCCCAAAAGGAAATAATGATGTTAATTGATACATCAGGCAGCTTATCTCAAGAGCTCCCCGGTACAATATATCCGTTCGATTATTGTCTTTATAGTGGAAATGACGACGTAAAGAGTTCATTGATTTTATCAGGACAAGACTCCAATATTACAGGAAAGGTTCACTCTAATTCCGGTATCACACTACAAGGAAATACAATTAATTTTTCTTACGCTATCAATAACAAAACTTATAATACAGGTTATCTTGAGTATACTTCTACTTCTGTATTTAAATCTGCAATTCCGTATACTGATGCGCAGTTAAATGAGTGGAAGAAACCAGTGCCAAGCGCAGTTCCATTACCGGATCAAAAGGACAAATTAGATGCAGCAATAAGTCAGAACAAGCTAAAAACATATACATTTGATACTGATTACTTTAATGATGAGGTTAAAGCATATAAAGATGAATTGAGAAGATCAGGTTATAATGCTGACATTGATATGTCTGCGCCTAGTGTGAGCGAGCCGTTCTTTAAGATTGGCGGACCATTTACAGTTCTTCCAAATACAAGGTTGGATTTTCAAGGAAGTGTATATTTTAACAATGGAGTAGTGTTTAAAAGTTATGGAATTATAACTGCAGAAAAAGACATTACCTTTGGTGGTAGTGGTCTCCAGACAAGCGAATTTGACGAAGCTTTCTTATATTCAGCTACTGGAAATATAAATGCTCAAACAAATGCATCTAAGGTTTATGGAACAATGTATGCTCCAAGAGGAACAATAAGCACACAAGGTCAAGCTGTTACAATAAAAGGAAGTGTTTTAGCTAAAAATATTGTAATGAATCAAGCAGGTAATTCAATTATCTATAATGAAAATAGTAGAACAAATGATCTTTTTAATGATGCCTATCCAAAACCTACATATTATGACCAGATAATTACTGGAGCTAAAAACTTCTTAGATAGTTTAAAAAATAATATAAAAGACAAGACTTCTATAAAAATTGGTATTTTGTCTTATGACAGTACAGCTAACAATAGCAATTATACAAATAAATATTTTTATGACATCAATGGAAACCCAATACTTTATAAAATAAATAAACCAGATGGAAGCTTCGATGACAAAGTTATTGCTGACCTTAAGGGGTATTTGGATAGCATTAACACACAAGTCTCCAAAGTAGTATCTGACTCTAAGGTAGTAATTTTAAGTAGGACTCCGAAGCAGATTATTGATCCTAGACTGAACAAAAGTAATCTTGGAGACGGATTAAGAAGGGCTGAGAAATTTTTGAGTGTCGATAAGGCTGTTGTTTCCAACGCTAATGTTTCCAAATCAATTATTGTATTTGCAGGCAGTGGTCCAAATTCGTGGACAAGCGAGAAGAGCAGCTTGAATTACTATCTTGGTAACGGTGATGTGGGTGATGCTAATAACTCACAGTTTGTAAATGAAGCCAATATTGGAGTTAGCACAAACACATCAGGTACAATTGCATTAAAAGATTCTAACTCATATAAGTATGCAAGTAAAATGATAAACAAACTAGTTAGTGAGGGTGTAGTTCCAACATTTATCAATAGTTTACCTAGCGATAATCCTAATTATAATCTATGTGATCTGGCTTTCACTTCACTAGCTGATGAAATTTCAAATATACCAAATAAACAGCAAAATTTTCCTGATAAAACCCAATTATACTTTAGTACTCAAGGAGATCCGAATAAAGTTAATGATAGCATTGTCAATATTGGTAACAATATAAATGATATCGTTCAAACGGCTATAGAGGCTCCATTAACTATATCATTTACGATTCCTGATGACGCAAAGTATATACCTGACACCAGTGGCACTAGTTTGGTTAAACCTGAAGATCCAAAAGACCCAAATCCTCATAAGTTTATAGTACAGCTAGCTGGTAAAGATCATATGCTTACTTATAATAAAGATACAAAGGCTTACGATTTACCAGGTATTAGTTTTAGTATAAAGGTTAAGTACGTATTGAAAAGTAAAGTAACAGGTAAAGGTGCTAAAGTTAATGTAATATACAACAACGATTCTACTACTAATAATGCAATTATCAGCATAACTCATGAAGTGGCAGATGGCGTACCTCCTCAGACAGACTTGGTAAAAGCAACTTTATTGAACCCAATAACAATAAAACTTTTATATGATGTAGATATTACATAATATTTAACCTTTAATAATTAGTACAGCTTACATTAAACCGGAGGTTTTTACCTCCGGTTTTCTTATGAGGAGGATACTAAATGATACCTGAAGTCTTAACAAAAATGATCTTATACTTTAAAGACGATGCAAGAAGAATTAATCATGCGCTAAAGGTGTATGGCTTTGCAAAAGCCATATCTTCCGGAGAGAATATCACTAATGATCAAAAAGATACCTTGGAAATTGCTGCAATTTTACATGATATTGGGATAAAGGAAGCAGAGAAAAAATACAATTCAACAGCCGGCAAATATCAGGAAATCGAAGGGCCTGCAATTGCTGAAAGAATTCTTGAGGAATGTGGCATACAGAAGACTGTTATAGAACGTGTATGCTATATTATTGGAAATCACCATTCATATAATAAGATTGACAATATAGACTTCCAGGTACTTGTTGAAGCCGACTTTCTGGTTAATATTTATGAAGATGAGATGGATGCTGATTCAATAAAGACCATAAAAGATAAATACTTTAAAACACCGACAGGTATTAAGCTTATTAGTTCTATATATAACTGTGCATTTTCCTGAATTCGCCTGGAGATAAATTAAGCTGTTTCTTAAAGATATGGCTAAAATATGGAATGTTATCAAAGCCGCATTTAAGCGATATTTCGGAAATAGGCAGGTCTGTTCTTGTTAAGTATTCTTTTGCTTTATCAAGACGTACTTTTGTTATAAAGACATTTGGAGTGAGTCCCATGGTCTTGGTAAAAATATTATGAAAATGGTTCGGGCTTAAGCCTGATAGAGCTGAAAGGTCAGAAAGCTGAATCTTTCTTTCTATGTTTTCATCAATATATTCAATAACTTTTTTTATGATTCCATAGTGTGGCGAAAGAGGGACAGTCCTATTTATAAGCGGGTTTGTGCAATCCTGATACAAAAGATATATAAGATTTAAAACATAGGATTTTAGGATCAACTCTGATCCAGGCGATGCGGTTATAAATTCCTTTAATATTGAATCAAAAAGAAATTGATATTTTTCAATATGGGGTGGGTGAAATATAGTGGGTATTGATTCCAATATTGGGTTAATGCAATAATTCTGATAGCTCTGTTCTTTATATATATCGTAATTAAAAGGTGATTTACCGGTATTTCCAATTATATCAACGCAGATGTAATAACAGCTATATGGCATTATTCCTTGAGTATATTGACCTGGTTTTCTGAAAATAAGATCTCCCTGAGCTATATCATATGTCTTATCTTCAATGACCATAGAACCTTCACTAAAAACCATCAATTCAAACTCATAATCATAAACATAGCGCTCTCTTAAGAGATGTCCTTTTGGCAGGTTTGCTCCTTGCGTAAAAAAAATAGATTTTAGTAGTCTAGGCGATAATTCTTCATTGCTAAAAGTCTTAGAAATAGCTTTTGATTCCATTAAATCACCTGCTCTTCATGATCTTATTTCATAGTATATATGATGATAATTTAACTGCAGTTCCTGTTGAAAAATTGTCAATTTCAGTTCTTTGACGCAAAATCTTGGCTTATTGAAATTTTACCCAGACGCTAAAATATTATCTGTAGCTTATTAACCATATAACTATAGTATATCATTATATCAAGAAACTTTTAAATAAATATCTTTACTTTTTCACTTCATTAATATTCCAGCATATATTTTTCCATATTTATGCGCTTAGGGCGTTTCAAAAAATTCATTGTTCAAGTTTATATGATGAAAACCCATTATATCAAGTTTTTGAAACGACCAGTTGACCAGTTATTTTTTTGATACTACCTTATCGAATTTATCATAAAATGTAGTTGAATTTTTAGCAAGATTCTATAGCTAATTAATTTGAAGCTAGAAAGTTGGGTAAACATTTAAGACTAAAGTATGGATTGAATCTATTCTTGAATTTAGAAGTCTTATAAATCAAGACTACGAAAAAAATATGGGGTTATTTGATTAGGAGCAGAAATAATTATTAAAAACATCATATATAGCGCCGATAAATTATACTACGATAAAAGGGCAAGGTACTCTTGATTTATTTAGATTTAGATAAAATCAATCGTAAGATTTTGAAAAAATAAATAATATATTGAATTGTAAATGCGTATTTGAGGGCGTATAATACAGTTATAATTTGATAAAAGCTTAATTTGTTACATGACTTTAATCTTAAGACTCTTGCCGCTGCTAAATAATAATGTCTTAATACTCATTATGTCAGGTAGAAGGTTTAATTGTGTAAATTGGCTAGAAGCTTTTTGTATAAGGCTTTTCAAAAACAAATTTGTAAATATATAAACTTCCTAAAATTTTTTAGCCTAATATTCCATAACAAAAACCAAGGATATTTATATTACCTGTTATTCTCGAACTCACAAAGAAGTTTGAGGGCTTTAAGAATTACTGTTTTTGAGCGCAATGCCTATAATAATTGGCAATGAATTCTAACTATATATTTAATAAAATTTTATTTTAGGGGCGGATTTTTTCTATTAAGCAAGCTTTGTCAGGCGCTGATTAGTAAATCATAATTAAATTAAAACTGCTTATTCTTTTAATGAAAAACAGGAGTTGATTTGATGGAAAAAGAAAACTTTTTGAATAAAAAAATAACGCTGTTTGCGCTGGTATGGCCAATGTTCATTGAAATACTTCTGAGGCTGCTTTTCGGAAGTGTAGATACATTTATGCTGAGTGGATATAATGATAAAGCCGTCGCTGGTGTTGGCGCCGCAAATCAGTATGTGTCTATTCTCCTCCTTCTGTTTCAAATGGTTTCAGGGGGATCAGGCATAATTATTTCTCAGTATCTGGGGGCCAAAAATAATAAAAGGGCTTCGGAGGTTGCAATTGTATCAATTTTATTTAATCTGGTTTTCGGACTTTTCATAAGTCTTCTGTTATTCCTGTTTGCTGGAAGAATGCTTAGGGTAATGAATTTCCAGAATGATATTTACCAATACTCAAAAGATTTTCTCACAATAATCGGAACCTGCTCGGTTGTTCAGGCATTAAGTATAACAATATCCGCAATTTTGAGGAGTCACGGTTTTGTTAAATATCCAATGGTAGTTAATATGGGGGCTAACGCTCTCAATATAATTGGGAATTGCATTTGTATATATGGATTGTTCGGGATGCCTGTCCTTGGAGTAAGAGGTGTTGCAATTTCAACTTCTACAAGTCAATTTATCGGACTTATCGTTATATTTATAATACTTAAGAAAAAAGTTGGGTTAAAACTTACTATAAAAGAATGTATTAATTTACCCAAAGATACTATGAAAGATATACTTAAAGAGATTTTCAAAATTGGTGGGCCTTCAGCAGGAGAATCAATATCCTACAATATTTCCCAAGTTGCTATAACCGCAATCATATCAACTATGGGAGCGTATGCATTGACTACAAGGTTTTATGTATTCAACCTGACGTTTTATGTAACAGTATTTTCCCTTGCGATTGGTCAGGGAACGCAGATAATTATTGGGCATAAGATAGGCGCCGGTAAAATGGATGAAGCTTATAAAACCTGCTTAAGGAGCCTTAAAATTGCAGTTATTCTGGCAATCTCAATTGGATTAATTTTTGCGGTTGGAGGAAAGTTATTCTTAAGGCTATTTACAAACGATGAAAACATTCTGGCAATCGGTGGTATGCTCTTTATGATAACACCTGTACTAGAGCCAGGCAGGTCGTTTAATCTTGTTCTTGGATATTCCTTAAAGGGAGCGGGAGACGCAAGGTTTACGTTGTATTTAGGATTGATATCAATGTGGGTTGTTGCAACTTTTATGTCATATATTTTGGGAGTGAAACTTAACCTTGGATTAATTGGAGTATGGATAGCCTTTGCAATGGATGAGTGGCTGCGTGGAATATCAATGTTCCTCCGTTGGCGTTCTAAGGCTTGGGAGAAGAAAGCGATTGTTTCGAAAATTAATGATACGGGAATTGGGCATGAAGATGAATTACTTCAGAGTATTAATTAATGCAACTAATTCTGTGAATTGGCATCGGTATTTCGCAGAATTGACGATATACTGATAGAACAGTTTATACAAGGATAATCCTCTCAGAGACAAAAAAGGCTATTTGAAATGTGGCGCTTTGGATTTAAATATTAGTATTGAACAATGTAGAGGATATAATTTTAGTAAATGCCGTTATATGGATTGACTCCATTTAACGGCATTGCTTTTTGTCGAGTTTCGAGATTGCAAATTATCTTATGTAAACCTATATGCTCCTTCTAGCAGGATATTTCTATGATAATGTAATAATCAAGGATACATTAACAGATGAGTTGTATATAAAAAGTTTATGTGATAATTATGATTCTATAGCTTATGCATTTAATAAATATTATAATGTAAATAATAAAGCGAGATATGCTGGGTTTATAAAGGTGAATTGGGATATGATTACATAGAGTATGGATATTCCAAATAGGTCACAATTTATGTTGGCGTATAGGTTATTCAAAAGTATACTATGCAATGCCCTTAAAAAGCCTTACTAAAAGCAGTAAGTACAACTGATAATCATACAAGGGCTATAGCTAGGCATTTATTGATTTAATATGATAAAGAATTAAATGGAATAATTCAATAGTCCCAGCTATATCTAACTAACAAGCTAAAAGGGGTATAAAATGATTATAAAAAGGATTTTTATTATTATATTGGGTATCTTTTTACTTTCACTTGTTGTGATCACAATTGCGCAATTTACTGCTTTTCAAGGGTGGAGTGATGGTACTGTTATCAAAGGAGACGATATAGTAAAAAGTAGCCTGGGGGATGAATTTTTATTACAATACGTGACCAAAAATTTTCCCGACTATCAAACAAGTGTTACTATTATGGATGCTTTTGGAAAGGATAAATTATCGTATTTTCATATTGAGGGAGACTTTTATGAACCCAAAATAGATGTATTAATTAATGATAAAGATTTAAGATGCTATAAAATTTATAGTAGCATTTTTTACAAAACGAAAAATGAAGAATTTAAAGGAATCGATATTATATCACAAACATCACCTATTGATCTTGAGTACAATAAAAATACCAAAGAATTTGTTGATATAGCAAAAAAATTAGTCGCAAAAAAAGAATGGAAATTGGTAAAAGATTGCGGAAAATTGTTGTTAAATGCTGGAGACGAAGAAATTAAGAAAACTCTTGAAAGATATGCTTTGGGTAAATTTAGTGATGAGGAATTAGAGATAAATAAAAATAGCGATATAAAAAAAGATGATATGACAGCTTATGCTAAACAGGTTCTTGAAGCCAAATAAATAGTGTTGCGTTGAGAAGTTTTCTGTAGGAGACAAAAACGGCGATCTACGCAGTATGTAGATATTATTACTT
>JAUZPS010000162.1 GCA_030705945.1 Bacillota bacterium | reverse complement strand
GGTGTGATGGGAATGGAGAGCAAGGATATAGATGTTGAAAAGGACTTTTTTGAAATCGGGATGGATTCCAAGGCCCTGATAATGTCAGTTGAAGAACTGGAAAAAAAGATGGGAAACAAGCTGTATCCCACCCTTCTTTTTGAATATACCAGTATAGAGAAGCTAGCCGGGTATCTGGCGGAAGAATACGGAGAAACCTACCCTAGAGGATTAAATTCAGATATTGTGGATAAATCATATATCAATGATTTAGAGAAAAATGATGTTAAAGAACCATGCGGAGAAGTTATCGATTTCTGTTATCGACCCAAATGGATAAGAAATACAATTGAACCTCTGAACAACGGGATGCAGGATGGAGACAGGACTGGAGGCAGTTCTGAAGAAGGGGCGATACTTATTGTATATCATGAAAATGACCTGGGCATTACAACAATGTTGGAAAAAGCCTTTGCAAGCAGTTTGGTTTATAAAATACGGCTAGGTACGGAAATAAAGATGCTTTCGGAACGTGAATGGGAAGTGGATACTTCGGATAGTTCGGCATTTAACAGTTGTATTGCCCGATTGACAAATATATACTCCGTATATTTCATGGGAGGAATCTGTACAGAGACTGCGGATCTGGATAATTTCAAGGCGCTGGAACAAAGTCAAAAGCAGGGGATATTGTGCCTGTTCAGGTTGCTTAAGTCTTTGAGTAAAAATAAAAAGATAAGAAAAATTCGTAAGCTGAAGATAATTACGAATAACATACATCAAGTTTTGCCGGGAGACCAGGTGATACCGTATTCTGCAAGCCTGCTTGGGTTGACGAAATCCCTGGCAAAGGAATATCCTAAAATTGAAATAACTGGTATAGATATTAGCATTGATGATATCAAAGGAAAGACTGAAAAAGAGTCCTATGACTCAGTCATCAGGTTGTTGACGGATGATGCGGGCCTTTCAGGACATGAGGACATAGCTGTACGAAATGGGAATATGTATTCCCGCGTGTTGGAGGCCTATAGCCTTGGACCTGTCCCAACATCTGTTTTTAAACAAAATGGAGTCTATGTAATTTTGGGAGGAACAGGCGGAATAGGACTTGAATTAGGGAGTTATCTTGCAGAAAATTTTCAGGCAGTATTGGTACTGTTAGGACGCAGTGAATTGAACAGCTCAAAAAGAAAGGCAATTTCCGATATTGAATCCAAAGGGGGAAAAGTACTCTATATAAAAGCAGACGGCGCAAAATTCAGAAGCATAAAGGCGGCGGTACAAAAGGCAAAGGCGACTTTTGGAAGAATCAATGGGGTCATTCATTCTGCATTGGTCTTAAAGGATAAAGTCTTTGAGAACATGGATGAGGAATCCTTGCAGGATGTGCTGGCGCCGAAGGTTATAGGAAGTATGGCGTTGTATAAAGCTGTAAAAGATGAACCTATTGATTTCCTTATGTTCTTTTCTTCTGTACAATCGTTTATCGGCAATGTAGGACAAGCAAATTATGCTGCAGCAAGCGCATTTCAGGATGCCTTTGCTTTAGCTCTCAGCCAGAGGGAAAATTTTCCTATCAAGTTAATAAACTGGGGATATTGGGGAAGCGTAGGGGTTGTAGCAACCGAACAATACAACAAAATACTTTCAAAATCGGGAATTCAATCGATACAGCCACAAGAAGGAATGAAGACAATAGAGAGATTTCTAGGGCATGATATCAATCAGTTGATTCCATTCAAAGTGGAAGCAGAATACAAGGAAAAATACAAGGAATTGTTTGAGGACTCAGGCAATGGCTTAATTGACAAGACTCCGCTGTTTTTTGAAAGACTGTCATATGAAATGCCGGCGATGAGTGGAAAAATAGATGCCTACAATATGGAGGCCTTTGATGCAATTGGTAGATATGGATCGTACCTATTGCTTGATGCCTTCCAAAAGATGGGCGTGTTTGAAGTCCATACTGAGAAATATAATATAGAGGATTTAAAGAAAAAGCTGCGCATTATACCCTCATACAACCGTTTGTTTGAAGCGCTGCTGGATATTTTGGAAAGGGCGGGATTTGTGAAAATTACAGACCGGATTGCCGAGGGGACTCCAAAACTAG
Source organism: Bacillota bacterium (assembly GCA_030705945.1). GTDB lineage: Bacteria > Bacillota > Clostridia > Acetivibrionales > DSM-2933 > Pseudobacteroides. Next base: position 6,799 of record JAUZPS010000162.1, on the reverse strand, counting down.
ATGAAGTGAAAGAAAAAAAAGAATTGAAGAACCTTGAACGGATGAAAAGTGATTTAACTGAAAAAATGCCGGAAATTGAGCCGTATATTAACCTGATGTGGGTTTGTGTAAGTGAGTATGGCAATTTACTTACAGGGAAGAAGAACCATGTAACCGTCATGTTCCCTAAAGGGTCAACTGAATTGGTGGAAAAAGTATATAAAGGAGACTCTGTTTCGGATTATTTCAATCATATGGCGGCAGACATCATCAGGCTTTTTGTAGAAATGCGTCTTAAAGAGAATTCAACAAATAAATTAAGAATTCTGGAAGTAGGCGCAGGGACAGGAGCAACGAGTGAATTTGTTCTCAATAAGTTAAAACAATACCATAACCGGTTACAGTATCTCTATACTGATATTTCATTAGATTTAACTGCCCAAAACATCAGGAAGTTCAAAGATAACTACTCCTTTGTTGAATTTAGAGACCTGGATATAGAAAAGGACCCCTACATGCAGGGTTTTGACTCCGAAGGCTTTGATGTAATACTTGGCAGTAATGTGTTCCATGCGACCAGTAACATAAATAATTCAATTGCTCAGGCAAAAAAACTGCTTAAAAAAGATGGAATATTCATCATTAATGAATTAACCCAGCTTCAGGATTTTGCTACTTTAACTTTTGGGCTGACAAAAGGATGGTGGTTGTTTGAGGATGAAGAAAACCGCATCAAAGGTTCACCTCTCTTGAGTGTAAATAAATGGACTGAAATAATGGGCGCAAACGGGCTTGAAAAAATCAAGGTCTTCGGCCTTTCTGGCTTTATAGCGGAACAATCGCCACAGAACATTATAGTAGGAATGCATGAGGATTCAAGGCGCGCGCTTGTAGGCGGAGAAAGACAGGCTATTATAGGAAACGCGGCAAATAAATTGGACTGGCGCAAGTGGGAAGGTGATGCAGATAAGATCGTTGAAAGGCTGCAACCAGTTAACGCAGTTGAAGAAGATGATATAAAGATGTTGGAAATGCCTATCAGTCTGGAATCACCATTTGAAGACTTTGTTCATTATTGGAAGCAATTACGTGACGGAGTAATATTACCTGTAATAAAGAGGAATATTGACCGAGAAAGTATACTAAAGGAAGTGAAAAACAATAGGGAGATTAAACAGCTTTTAGTAGAAGTAGATTCTACTGATACACTTGAGGTTATAGTCGCGGGCGCCGGAAGTCCTATATTGTTTTTAACAGCTTTTAAGATGACAGCTCCGCAATGGTATTATCAAATTAGAGAATTTTCTCGCGATCACCAGACCATTGTAATCCATATTCCTGGATGTGGGCTGAGCAAAGGAGGAAAAGAGTTTTCTTTTTCCAGAATCAGCAAGCTTCTAATCGCGGTATTGGATAAACTGCAAATCAACTGGCCAATTCATATGGTGGGTTCATCATGGGGGGGGATAAGCGCTCAATATATTTGCGCAGAGTACCCGGAAAAAATAGCTTCACTGACTTTATGTGGAAGTATGTATGCAGTTAATGCAAATGCGCGTATTTCAAAGGAGAGAATCAAAGAGGATTCTGACTCCCAGGAAATACAATATTACACAATTTTCGATGATATTCTTTTTGACCACGGTGATGGCCCAAACTATGGGGATGTTTACATAAGTGTAGGATTCTCTACTGAAAACATATTGGATAAAATAACAGTACCAACTTTGATAATCGTAGGGAAAAAGGATATTCTTATAGATCCTGAACAGTCAAAAATACTGCATTCAAGGATAAAGAATTCACAATATATTGAAATTGAAAAGGGTGGACATGCTCTGAACTTTTCCAACCTCGAGTTTTTCAACAGTAAGGTGATACATTTTATAGATGAACAGGAAGCTGAAAGAAAAAATAAAGAAGGTTACAGCAGGAATTTTTATAAATTTATAAGAACAGGGTCCAGAAACTCAGCCATAAAGGTCTTTGATTTTCTGATGCCGTTGTTGAAAGCAAGCTCAGCCATTGACTTTGGTTGCGGTGTCGGCAGTTGGTTAAATGCCGCGCAGTTATATGGAGTACGTGAAGTGAAGGGGCTGGATGGAAGCTATGTAGACAGAGCTCAGTTAATGATACCTGCTGACTGTTTTCAGGAGGTGGATTTTGAAAGGTACGACTACACTTTTAACAAGGAATTTGATTTGGCAATTTCATTGGAAGTCGCTGAACATATTTCCGGCCAGCGCGCGGAGAGCTTTATAAAAAGCATAACAAGCGCTTCGGATATTGTACTGTTCTCAGCGGCTGTTCCGGGACAGGGAGGCGTTAACCATGTTAATGAGCAAAATGCCGATTACTGGTATAAAATATTTAAAAAATACAATTACATAGCATATGATTTCAGAGAGGAAGTACTGTGGAAAATAAAGGGGATTGAATTCTGGTATGCCCAGAACATGATCCTTTACTGTCACAAGGATGTGACTTTACCAAAGGAATTGGACTGTTATAAGGTGACGGACAGGTCTTTGAACAAGCTTCTTCCGGGCGGAATGAAGTGGTGAAAGGTATAGAATTTGTCTACTTTTTAGAGCTCGTTATCAATAACATAAGGGAGGTTATATGCAAAACATCACAAGTATTTTGCTGGCCATACTGGGGGCAGTTTGCTCAGCCACTGGAAGTGTAATTCAGAAAAGCGGTTCACCTTGGATGGGTTGGAAGGGGAAAAAGGATAAAAGGTTTTTAAAATATTTTTTTATTTGGGTAGGAGGCTTTTACCTCTTCAACCTTGCCATTATTCCAAACGGCTTGGCGTCAAAGGTCCTTCCCCCTTATATTATTTCTTCCGTTTCAGGACTGGGGGTACCGTTCATTATTCTGCTGTCATTCTTTTTCTTAAGAGAAAAGATTTATTCTTCAGATATTGTTTATTCATTCATCATTGCAGCAGCAATCTTTGTTATGTGTATTGTACAAAAATCATCAGATATTTTATATATCAACAAGATTGCCATATATATACTACTGATACTTCCAATTTTTATTGTACTTCCGGCCTTTTTCAAGAAAACCGGCCCCAAGATGAAAACCATACTTTTTTCATCATATTCCGGTATAACCGCTGGGCTTGCCATTGTTTTAATGAATGTAGCAGTTAAGGAATGCGGTTCTTCCGTTAGTCTTTATCTACATTCACCTTACCTTTATCTATGGATAGGGATCGGGGTCCTTTCCCAGGTGGCAGTCCAATTTGCTTATAAATCCGGAGATATGATACTCATAGGCCCGATACAGAACTCTTTTACCATATTGTATCCTGCGGTTTGTTCCTTTTTTATATTCAATACACCGCTGTATATCGCGCAAATGATCGCTATGGTTTTCATTATATTTTCATGTATTGCAATTTTAAAGAAGCATTAGTAAGATAACAAGATAATCTATATAAAAAGCACTATTAATCTTACATTTGACGGAGCAAAATAACGAACGCTTTAACGTTATTTTGCGATAGGCAAATGTAAAAGATTAATTGCTTTTTATCTAATAAGGGCGTTTCAAAAAATTCCTTATTCAATATATGTATGCGCAATCCCCATAAAATCAGTTTTTTTGAAACGCCGATTGACCAGGTTGATTATTTGCTGTTACCTAATCGGAATCTAAAAGCGATCATTGCTCACAATTGCGGTGAGGCGCTTAAAATCTTGATATGGAGGGTGAAACGAATGAAATTTTCAATTATTATTGCTACATATAATAGACCTAATTTATTATCCGGAACCTTAATGTATTTAAATAAACAAAAGATCAATCTCAATGACATTGAAGTAGTTGTTATTGACGATGGATCGGATAATGATGATACAAAAGAACTGGTAAGAAATTTCAGCGCGAAATTCAGTTTAAACTATTTCTATTTGGAAAAGACAGAGGCTTCTTGCGTCTCCCGGGCCAGAAATGAAGGGATAAAAAAAGCCAAAGGTGAGATTATCATTTTTCTTGATGATGATATTATAGTCAGGGATGATTTTCTGCTTGAAATACTAAGATATCAAATGCTTTACGATAACCTGCTTATCGTTGGGTACAGGAAGCTTTTAAATGAAGAAGAAACAGGTCTGTTACAGAGCAAACCGGAATTGGCGGAACAGATATTCACAAATTCCGAGATGGGACCACGGCATACACTTTTCAGGGAATGTTCATTCAATATGAAAAATACAATAGACCCATGGATAAATGTATATGGATATTGTATTTGCGTAAAGAGGTCATATATTATTAAAAATAATCTGTATTTTAATAGCGCTTATAAAACATGGGGACCTGAAGACATGGATCTGGCATATCGTTTTTATATTAATGGATTCAAGATTGTTGTGAACCATAAGCTGGAAGTCTACCATCAATATCACGGCAATTATCACAAATACATAATGGACCCTGAGAAAAGCCGCTATGCCAAAGTAGCGGACTTCATTTTTAAGGAGTTATACGGATTTTCCCTTGCGGAAAAAATGGCGGCGCTCTGGAAAACGGTGCTGATGTCCGGAAAGCTTAAAAAGATCGAAACAGGAGAAATTGAAGCAAAGATTGTAATATTCCAGGACAAGCTCAGAACCGAGGAAGTGAAGGCATATGTTTTAAAAGAGCTTGCATTAAATCCTGGGCATCAACTCATTATATACGATAAGACGGATTCCAATTTGGACTTATGGGTACAGATCATTGAAATTGAAGCAGAGCATTATCCCATGTATTTTCCTGCAAGCAACATACTATCAAGGAAAGTAAAGGAAATGATAGAGGCTAGGGAAGTTCAACAAGTGGCCTTTTAAGACCGGGATTAAGAAATAAAGGGGGAAGACTGGTAATGAAAGAAATTATTATCATCGGTTCAGGTATCGGAGGACTTATCGCGGGAAACCTGCTTGCGGTGAAAGGGCATAAAGTGACGATATTTGAATATCAAAGCAAGCCAGGGGGATACACTTCGGGATTCTACAAAAACGGGTTTTATTTTGAAAGCGGGGGTTTGTCGCTGGAAGGATCACCGCTCGTTTTTAAAATAATGAAGGAAATAGGGGTATTTGACAAAATCGAATTTGTCAAGCAGAAGATAAGGTTTTTGTCTGATGAGTATGATGCATGTATCAGTACTTATAGTGAGTATAGAAAAATGTGCTATGCAGCCTACCCGGATGAAAAGGCTAAGCTGGACAGGTTCTTTTCCGAAATAATGGGTTTGCCGGGTAAGCAGGATGCCGATATAAGCGTTGAGGAATTTGTGGGCAGGTACTTTAACAAAGGTTCAAGAGCGCATGTGCTTCTAACTTTAAAGGGGTTCTTTTATCCGGATATGGCTGCAGGTAATCTTATTACAACGGCTCCCATATTTTTAACCGACAGCTGGACTGTAAAAAACGGTATGCAGTCATGGACAAATTTATTGGCAGAGAACTTTGAGAAGCACGGGGGCAATTTGCAGCTTAATTCCTATGTTGACAGGATTATCACAAAGGATGACTGCGCAGTCGGTGTTGCCTGCAAGGGCTTTGATTATTACGGGGACTATATTATTTCTGCATGTGATTATAAAAAAACCTTCCTAAGACTTTTGGACGATAAAAGCCTTGTGGATTCGCAATTACTCAATAAAATAGCGCAATCTCAAATTTCTGAAGGACATTTTACAGTTTACCTGGGATTGGATATGCCGAATAATGAGCTGGAAAAATACATGAAAGTTCCTTATATAATGTTCTTTGATGAAGCCCCTGATTGTGACATATATGATCCGGATGATTTTGAGTTCTTCAAAAAAACTGCAGTTAATCTCTATTCCATGTCTATGATTAACCCAAAGCATGCTCCTGAAGGAAAGTCCTCACTATTGATTCAGACGATGGTACCGTACAAGTGGATGAATAACTGGGGCGGGGGTGATAAGAAGAAATATGAAAAGTTAAAGGAAAAAGCAATGAAAGATCTTATCGATAAGTCATCAAGAATTATTCCGGATCTAAATAAGTATATAGTATATAAGGATTCAGCTACACCATTGACTTATGAGAGATATACTCACAATTCCGGCGGCGCGATAGCAGGCTGGAGCTGGAATCCCAAAAAGAAATTTTATGACCAGCCTATGACTGCAAACATTGATACTCATGTAAAAAATTTATATATTGGCTCTGCCTGGGCATTGCAAACAAGCGGTGTACCCGGAGCCGTTTCGGCAGCTTATCAATGCGCTGTGAAAATAGTATAAAGGCGCTGTTTTCAAAATTATCTTTTAAACAGTGTTAATATTAACTTTCATGAGGCCGGGGATGTCATCCTTTAATGCTATTCATATTTATTAATGCGTAAAGTTTAGTGTCGCTAACATTTCCGACTTAACTTAGGGCGTTTCAAAAAATTCCTTGTTCAAGTTTATACGGCGAAAACCCATTATATCAGTTTTTTGAAACGACCAGTTGACCAGTTATTTTTTTGATACTACCTTAACTCTAAAATCTCACGCTAAGACAATAAGAAGTGGATAAATGTTAGAGTATTTATCCACGCCAAAGCCTATGTTAAATAATTTTCAATTATGCAGGTATTTAACTTATCAAATATCTGAGAATATATTTACACATAGATGTAATCATTCATTACCGGCTGAAGACCACGGGATTTAATTGCCTGATATACTTCTTCAACAGATCGGCTATCTGCAATTTCAAACTGGTTGTCACCTGTATTGTTTACCTCTTCAACATGACTTCCAATCCCTGTGCTTACGCCGGCTGAAATTTTTGTAGCTGCC
>JAUZPS010000161.1 GCA_030705945.1 Bacillota bacterium | reverse complement strand
GCATATAGACAGTACGAGTTTCACCATCAGACTTCTCCAGCAGGCCTATCACCGTCTGGAAAGCTCCATCTACCAAAGCTGGGTGCAGTATATAATCATTCAATTCATACTTAAGCTCCTCAGGCAGTAAAATACGTGACAAGGCTTCGTTATTATTGTAATGTAATTCCGTCATGCATTTGAATGCAGGCCCATACACAAATCCCATATTCTCATATTCCATATAGCATGTCTCACCACTCTTTGAATGGAGACACCTTGATTTTATATCCTCAACGTCTATGTATACAGCCTCTTCCGGCTCATTGTAAGCGCCATACACCATCCTACCCTGGGCATATACTGTCTTAATACCGTCTCCAATGGAATGATTGATTACGTACTCCACCGTATCCCCGCTACAGGTAAGGCATATACTGATATCCCGGGGTTCATGGGAAACATGGAAAGGCTTTAACCATACCACACTCTTTATAAGTCTGATAGTCCTTTCCCCCGCAATTTCTCCCGCAGCGCGCGCCATTTCAAGGTATACTGCTCCAGGTAGAACTTTCTTACCAAACACAACATGGTCGGTAAGGAAGAATTCATTCCCTGTCAATTTTTTTGTATACTTGAATTCCTTAAAATTTGAAACATTGAGGTCAATCAAAGGATGTAACTTTTGTATTTTTATGAATCCAGTATCTTCAGGTTTTATATTTCCCGGCTCAGGCACCCAGTAGCGCTCTCTCGCGAAGGGATAGGTGGGAAGTGAAACCCTGCGGGCGCCACTGTCCTTAAATAAAAACTCCCAGTCGATTTCCGCCCCATGTACCCAAAGTTGGGCCAATTTCGCCAGTTTTCTGTTGCTCGCCAAAGTCCTTATAAAATGTGTTTCTTCTTCCACATCGTCAATCATCCGTAAAGATGTGGAATTCATCCTTATATTCCCCCTGAACATGCCATGAACATTCTCATCTCCATTGACAAACCGGAGCAATTTATCACACAGTTCGTCAATACTGTCTACAATCATGCCAAGCCGCTCTTCCATCGCTTCACGACCGGTACAGAGAGTGTAAGCTATGTAATTCAAGCTAATTTGTGTATTTTCTCCCTGTTTTTTATCATGCTTGATACTATCTGCATAACGACTGCCTGCTTCCTCACGGTAAGTATCAAACAGATACCTCGACATTGACTGCAATGTTGCGCATTCATAAAGGCTGTCAGGTATGATGTCAAGACAATACTTCAAATTTATCCTCTTTGCCAACTCCGTCAGCTTCACAGGCTCAAAACCGTACTCTTCAAGATTTACATTCACATCAATATCGTCTGCCTTTACCTCGAGTACCTCGGCTGCCATTTCTACAAGTTCATTCTGCATATTCCCCGGTATTTCACTTAAGCTAACTTTGATTTCTTCCTCTACCGGCCCGTTTTCTTTTAAAAAGTCATAAAGATTTTGGGCATAAGCCCTGAGCCTGTCTATATCCCTGGCCGACAGTACCACGATGTTGGGCTGTCCTTCGGAAATATCTCCGACCGGCTGCTCATATTCCTCAAGTATAACATGGGCATTAGAACCACCTGCGCCAAAGGCGCTTACTCCCGCCCTTCTCGGATACTCTCTTTCCTCGCCGCCAACCACTACCACAGGCCTCTTCCATTCTGAGACCTCGCGCTGCACAAAAAATGGCGATTCCTCGAAATTGATTTTGGTATTCAACTTTTCCGAATGAATAGAAGGTACAAGCTTTTTGTTCTTCATTTGAAGAAGAATCTTTGTAATTCCGGCTATTCCGGCTGCAGACTCCAGATGTCCTATATTTGACTTAACCGAACCGATAGAACAAAATTGCCTGTCCTTGGTATAGCTTTCAAAGGCTTTGACCATCCCTGCTATTTCAATGGGATCCCCCAGTGATGTGCCTGTACCGTGAGCCTCAATATAACTGATTGTTCTTGGTTGAATGTTTGAGGTCTTCAGCGCTTCGGTGATAAGAGCTGCCTGAGCATTAGGATTCGGTACGGTATAGCTGTTTGTTTTCCCTCCATGATTGAGAGAGGTGCCTTTAATAACTGCATAAATAATATCTCCATCCAGTACAGCTTTTCTCAACGGTTTTAAAAGCGCCGCTCCCACACCTTCTCCTGGAACATATCCGTCTCCGCCCTCTCCGAAACTCCGGCATCTGCCATCTGTAGAAGCAAACTTTCCCTGACTCAAAAGAATATATTTATTGGGGTGAATGCTGACATTCACACCTCCAGCTATAGCCATATCGCTTTCATTTTTACGCAGGCTCTCACATGCCAGATGAATGGAGGTAAGAGACGAGGAGCACATGGTATCTAAAGCAATACTCGGGCCATGTAGGTTCAGACAGTATGAAACCCTGTTAGCAATAGAGGCAAAGGAATATCCTAATGCCATAGGAATGCCATTCATGGATTTCTCCGCTCCGAACAACTGGTAGTGAGCGTACATGACTCCTACGAATACCCCAACTTTAGCCCTTTCCAACTTACTCCTTGTATATCCCGCATCTTCGATTGTCTGCCATACTGTCTCAAGGAAAAGTCTTTCCTGGGGATCCATCATCTCTGCTTCTTTGGGAGAAATGTTAAAGAAGAGTGGATCAAACTTGTCAACATCTTCAATAAAGCCCCCCCATTTACTGTATGCTTTCCCGGCCTTGTTTTTATCCGGGTCGAAAAATTTGCTGTGATCCCAGCGTTCCACAGGAATTTCAACGATACAATCCATCCCGTTGAGCAGATTGTTCCAGAATACCTGGAGATTTTTCGCCATGGGATATCTTCCGCTCAACCCTATGATAGCTATTTCATTTTCCATATCCTCAATTTGTACCGGAAACTTCCCGTGACCTAAAAAACAGTTCCGATTAAGGAAGGGCCTTTTCTTAGGTACTTCAGTATCGATTTTACCCAGACCCCTTGGTTGAATCAAGGTTTGTTGGGGTTTGAACGCCTCCTTCGACTTTCCTGCCAGTATATCTTTATGATTTTCTACAAAGTAGTCTGAGAGCTCCGATACGTTTTGATATTCAAAAAACAAGGTTTTTGGAAGAACCCCGTAAACTTTTTCCAATTCTTTGGTAAGGCTCATAATAATAATCGAGTCTATTCCGTAATTTTCAAAATGCTGCTTTATATCAATTTTCTCCATGGGCATCTTCAATTCCCTGGACAAAATATCCTTTAATAAGGTATCAGACCTCTCCTTCAATTGAGACCTGTCCAATGAACCGTTCTCAGCAATTTGAACGGCAGGCGCCTTTACTTCCCTGCGCTGCCCCTCCAATGCGCTTCTAATCCTTCCATGGTCGCCGTTTAAAACCAAAATAGCCGGGTGTACATTTGATAAAGCAGTTTCAAAGGCCTTAACCCCAGCTCTGCTTTCTAAAGGATCCAAGCCCATGGTTTGCTCCAGATAGTCCATTTTTTCCCGGTCCGCTTTCATACCTCCATCTTTCCACAGAGGCCAACCTATTGATATGGATTTTCCCGATCTCCCTTCATTTTCACGCCAGCCTGCATAAAGATCCATAAAACGGTTACCGTAGGCATAATCACCTTGTCCTATGCTTCCCATGGACGCAATCGATGAAAACATGGCAAAAAAGTCCAGTTCCTCATTTTTTGTCTCTTCATCCAACCAGAGAGTACCGTATATTTTAGGTCCGAATACCTGATTTATTTCGTCAGCGGTCTTTTTTACAATAAATGAATCCCTGAGTAGCCCTGCGCTGTGAATGATCCCGTTAATTTTACCGAAACGCGCCTTTGCTTTCTTAATGACATCCGCCGCTTCCTTTCTGATTGAAATGTCAGCTTTTATATACAGCGCTTCCGTTCCTGTGTCCTCCAGACGTTTTAATTCGCTTTGCCTTTCGGCATTCAAATCTGAACGTCCCGTTAAAACCAACTTTACCCTTGATTTTTCAGCCAGATATCGCGCAAAAATGAGTCCTAGTCCCCCCATACCTCCCGTGATAATGTATACCCCGCCATGTCTGATAATCACATTACTTCCCGTATCTTCTGACGGTCTGCATTCACTTATACTTTTTACAAACCTGATCCGGTCTTCATAACGCGCTTCTTCGCACTGCGCGGAATCATTAAGAAGCTCTACTCTCAGAATATCCACCAAAGGATATCTTTCACCCGGTCCAACCCTGTTTTCCATTGGTAACTGGATCGACCCGCATTGCAGGTAAGGAGCTTCCATCTGTACTGTCTTTAGAAAAGAGCTTATTGCCCCATTGAAAGGGTTGGAAAAGTCCTTTCCCCCGGTATAGATATATAGTAATTTTATCTTTTCCTTTCGCTTTCGCGAGATCAGTTGACGGCAAAGATAAAATAATGAATAGATACTTTTTTGAAGTTGGGTCTCTATATCAGCATCATTTTGCGAGAAACCCATCTGGGAGCCCATAAAAACTATATGCGCGGGGATGCCGCCGTTCTGTTCAAGGTCGCCCATCAACAGAGAGTAATCCTCCGGATTCCCAAAGCGGATATCGTACAAAAGGTTTCCACGCTTTTTGTATGAGTCACTGCTTTTTACTGCAATCACCTTAATTTGCTGTTCTTCCATACCATTTATCACAGGATTGCCCATTCCGTCATCAGTATACAAAAGCAGTACTCTCCCAGGCATGGCTCTACCTTTTATACGGGAAGAAATATCTGAAGGGATCCATTCATCGCAAAAATACAAGCATGACGATGTGTCTTCTCTTATTTTATCGCTGTTATGCGGTTTTTCTTCAACGCCCTGACTCTTCGAAGTCTGCGTACTTTCGGGCATGTAAGCGCTTTTCGTTGCGGCGGCATCCTCAGAAGATAAAATACCTTCCATCAGTCTCTTTAAAGACTCTTTTGTCGTTTTTTTAGCCATTTACTCCCACCCCATGATAATCAGTATCAATTACTACTTCCTCACATTTTAATATTACTTCTTTAGCCAAAGAGAAAAAGTACTGGCATCCGGGCTGCCGCTGGTCATACTGGAAAACCGTGCTGTTGTTGAATGCTGCTGCAGTGATGGCCGCATTTCTTTTAATAACGGTATTCATAACCCGATGTCCGAAGGTATCGTTTAACGCTTCCTGGAAAGTATTTGCAAGTGATGTACGTTTGTCAAGATCAGTAATCAGGATTCCTATTTCCTTAAGATTCCGATTGGCCCTTGAAATATTGCCGGCATATTCATTCACTATCTTCAAGCCTTTCAGGCTGTAGCTATCGGGCTTAATCGGTATGATATAATGGCTTGAAGCGATTAAAGCCATGGTTGTAAGGATGTCAACATTCGGATGGAGGTCAAGCAGAACATAGTCGTATTGTGTCTTGACAGCTTCCAGTTTATCCTTTAAAACAAATAATGACTGGGGGTTTGATACCGGGTCAATTTCCTTATTAACCCGCACAATCTCCAATTCCGATGGAATGATGCCTACACCGTCAACTACGGTATCATATATGCATTCACTTGCAGTGACTTCATCCCTGGTAATAAGGTCCAGTACGGTGTTCTCTACTTTATCTCTGTCTTTAATTGCCTTGTCGGTCAAATTTTCCTGCAGGTCAAGGTCGATAAGCAACACCCTGCGTCTGAGCAATCTTAATGCATGGGACAGATTAAAAGCAATCGTTGTTTTTCCGACCCCGCCTTTTACATTGACAAAACTGATTAAAAACCCCATCTTCATATATCCCCTTCAACAAATTAATCAATAAGGCATTTCCTTAATTTCTTCATTTTCCGAGCTGATATAAGAGTTTGCTCCTCCTTTGTCAGCTTTAATAATAAAATCCTTAACCTTTACCAGTACAAATCCTCTTTCATCCAGAATATCAACATTGAACCTTTTGGCGGCATCTAGCCTTCTTCCCTGTTCCGGTATCGTTACATGAGAATAGCAATCTTTGGACAGGGAGCTTATAATCTCTATCTCTCCAAGTGAGAAGGGAATATAGAACTCCTGACCCTCCAGCCCTGGAATTAAGCTCATAACCGTTTGAAAAGCGCCATCCAACAATAAAGGGTTAAGTACACAATCTCTTGCTTTTTCCATCAAATTTTCAGGTAACTCCAGATGGGCCAACGCCTCAAATTCATTATGATGTAGTTCTTTAATGCAATTGAACCCGCGCTGGTATTCAAAGCCCGTCCTTCTTAACCTGTCATAATATTCTTCAGAAATTACTGAGGATGTACATCGCAATTTAATAGTATCAATGTCTTTTCTCTCTGCGTTTTCATTAGAGAAATCTTCATCTAAGTAGGTTAGCTCTCCTTGCGCATTCACCGTTCTTTGACCGTTGTCATGCATAGTATAAATCAAAAAATCCGCTGTATAATCTTTAGGGTACAAGCTGATGGATACTTCCCCGCACTCGTCAGTAACGTCAATTGCCTTGAGCCATACAGTGTTCTTTATGGCGCTGACCTTACTTTCCGCAGAAAATTCGCCGGCTGCGCTCGCCATCTCCAAATATGCGGCGCCAGGCAGCATTTTTCTTCCGCAAAAAGTATGTCCCTGTATAAAAAACTCGTCCCCTGAGATCCTGTTTGAAAATTTCTGTTCATAGAAATTTGAGGTATTAAACCCTAGTAAAGGATGAACTTTCACATACTCATTTTTTTCGATATCATTCAAGCTTTCATGCCTGTACCCAGCAGTTTCCTGTACCCAGTATCTTCCCTTATCGAATGGATATGTGGGCAGCGGCGCCCTGGAATACCTTCCATCATTAAATAATATCCCCCAGTCCAGGTCATGCCCTTTTGTGTATAAATCTGCCAACGCCAGCATCTTTCTCTTGAATTCGGTCTCCAAAATCTTTTTATTTTTAATTTCCTCCATAATATATATACCTAATTCGTTTAAACTGGGCTCTAATTTGGACATGGCGCAACTTAAGGAATAATTGACGAAATTCTCAGGGCTTAACCCGTTTGCAACAGCTCTGGCGCTTTCAGCAAGCTCTTTCAAGTCCCTTGCCACTATGGCAATACGGAGCGGGAAATGACTCCGCCCAATCATCAGGGTGTAGGATATATTTCCGATGCTGTAATTCTCCCCTTCTCTTTCCATCCATTGGGCAAAATCACATATCTTTCTCTTCAAAGATGTTTCGGTTTTCGCGGATAATGCAATTATGTACCATTTATCTTCAGGGGGGTTAGCTTTCTTTTCTTCATGTTCCAATACCTCCCGTACCACCAGATGAGCATTTGTGCCACTGAAGCCAAAAGAACTGATAGCCGCCTGTCTGGCCTGCCCCCTCAATGTTTTCCATTCCTGACTTTTAGTGTTTACATAGAAGGGACTGTCTTTGAAATTGATATATTCATTCTCTTTTTTCAAGTTCAGAGATGGCACAAGCCTCTTATACTTTAAGCACAAAAACAGCTTGATTAATCCAGCGATTCCGGAAGCTGCCATTAAATGCCCTATATTCGTCTTTACTGAACCAACAGCGCAATACTGCGTTTCATCGATATACTTTCTGAACGCATCGGTAAGGGCATCAATCTCTATCGGGTCCCCCAGCTTGGTCCCTGTTCCGTGGGTCTCAATATAACTTATTTCCTCAGGATGAATTTCAAATCTGTCATATACTTCACATTCCAGCGCTGCTTGTGAAGGAGCGCTTGGAGCTGTGATTCCGTTGGTCTTGCCGTCCTGGTTTATGCCGGAGCCCCTGATAACGCCATAGATGTGATCTCCATCCCTTATAGCCGCATCAAGCCTTTTCAACACAATAACCCCTACACCTTCACCTGGAACAAAACCGTTAGCTTCGTAATCAAAGGCTTTGCATTGACCATCCGGAGACAACATGCCTGCGCTGCATGCCAGAACATACACATGAGGGGTTGCAAGCGCGGCAACACCTCCAGCCAAAGCCATTTCACTTGTTCCACTCCATATGCTTTCACATGCGAGGTGTACAGCCACAAGAGATGATGAGCATGCAGTATCAATAGTGACACTTGGCCCTTTAAGGTTCAAAAAATAAGCTATTCTGGCAGAGAGTATGGACTGGGAGTTCCCCATGAAGGAAAAAGCATCAGGAGAAATATTGCTATCTCTCAGCATGGTATCATAGTAACTCGGCATACAGCCCACAAATACCCCACACTTATGATTCTCCAATGCCTTATCGGAATATCCCGCATCCTCCAATGCCTTCCACGCCTCTTCCAGCAACAGCCTCTGCTGTGGATCCATCATTTCCGCTTCCCTGGGTGAAATATTAAAGAAATAAGGGTCAAACTGCGAGATATCTTCAAGTAAGCCCCCCCATTTGCTGTAGCTTTTATTAGGCAAATTACGGTTTGGGTCATAATACTCATTTAGATCCCATCTGGTTATTTCTCTCACCGAATTCCTGCCCTCGTTCAAATTACACCAGAACTCTTCCACATTTTCTGCATCCGGGAATCTACCCGACATTCCGATAACCGCAATTTCAGAGATTTTAGTTTCGTTTGAGACCGAAGAATTATTTGTGATACCATGACCATGCTCAGGCAAAACGCCCTGTCTATCTTCCATTTGCGCCATGCTGGAAGAGAAAATGTCAGTCTCAAACCTGCGGTCTTCCAATGATTTTTCAGCCGTATATTCATCTGCTCGAAATGAATTGGGTTTTATTATGAGTTTCCCCAGCGAATCGCCAGACCGTTCAGAAATATATTTACATAATGCCCCAATAGTGGAATAATTAAAAAGGTCAGTTGATCTCAATTCTATTTTCAAGGCTTCATTAATCTTATTTACAATCTCAACAGCGAGAATCGAATCTACACCAAATTCGCTGTAAGGAGTCGTTATATTGAATTCCTCCTCACTTTTTTGAAGCGCGCCCGCAATACTT
>JAUZPS010000160.1 GCA_030705945.1 Bacillota bacterium | reverse complement strand
GCGAAGCTTCTAGCTGCGCGGTGGGATGTATTTGCCCTGAAGGGACAACCAGAAAATGTACAAGCCGTAATCAGATTCCCGGAAGCATATCATTTGTGCCTTCTGTAGTAGGTTTAATTATAGCTGGTGAAGTAATAAAGGATTTAATAGGTTATAAAAGCGCCGCAAATTAAAGGTTTAAGGATAGTGATAATTATGCTGAATAAAAGATTAATAATATTTACAGGCCACTTTGGAAGCGGAAAGACAGAAGTTGCGGTAAATAGCGCAGTGTATTTAGCGGCAAGACATAATACCGCAATAATGGATTTTGATATTGTAAATCCTTATTTTAGAACAGCTGACGCTAAAGAATTTTTATTGGAAAAGGGCATCAAAGTTCTTACCACCAAGTACGCAAATACTAATGTCGACGTGCCTGCTGTTCCCGGAGAAATAAATTCTCTGTTTATTGATAAGGAGCAGAAAGTAGTTCTTGATGTCGGGGGGGACGATGTTGGCGCTAAAGCTTTGTCGGCGTTTAAAGACCAGATTTTAAGCGATGATTTTGGGATGTATTTTGTTATAAACGTAAAAAGACCTATGACTGATAGCGTTGAAAAGATAGAAAATATTATAAGTGAGATTGAAGCCAGTTCAAGATTAAAAATAACCGGGTTAGTTAACAATACCAATTTGTTAAATAGCTCCTCAGGCGAAGAAATAATAGAAGGTCAGAAAATAATTGAATCCGCCGCAGTAAAACTTGGAGTTCCGATTGCTTTTACATCCGGTTTTTCTGATATAGTATCCAGAGTTAAAGATCAAATAAAAACAGATATTCTTTATATGGAAAAACATATAAAGCTTCCATGGGAATAGAGGATTTTATTATTGATTAGAAGGTGATTTTTCTGTGAAGGATAATTCGATCCGGGATTATTTGAACGAAGGAAGTATAATAAAGACAAGGTTAAATAACAGTCGGGCATGGACAACTAATATAGTTTATTCATTGAGCAATGATATGTTGGAACTTGAGATTGGATTAGAGAAGAACTATATTAACAGCATCATTATGGTTGGCGATACTATAGAATGCAGATACACTACAGATGATGTAGAAATAAATATAGTAGGTTGGGTTTCACGAATAAATAATAAATATCCTCAAAGGTTAGTTATAAAAATTCATCAGGCTGATTTATTTGAAAATAAAAGGGACTGCAATAGGTATGATGTATACTTAAGTACTATCATAAAGCTTAAACAAAGTCAGAAAAGAGGAATATTCGCTATATTAACAAACATAAGCAAAGTGGGAGCGGCTTTTATTGTCAATGAATCATTTGAGAAATCTCTTAAGGTATCTAAGTCTTATTTAGATGAGAATAATCTGTATTTCGAAGTTAATATAACTTTGGAAAAGAGTTTTAAATTTAAAGGCAGCATCATTCGAATGTTAACAAAAGAAAAAGGAATAGAATACGGAATAAAATTTATTGATATGGAACCATCGAGTCGATTGATGCTTGAACAATTATTAACTGAACTTGCAAATGAGGATAAAGAGTTTTATAATAAACGGAGTGGCTTTTGGTCAAAGAATAGTAAAATGAAATAGGGGGGGCTTATGGCTAAAGTAACATTTAACGAAGAAAAGTGCAAAGGTTGCAGGTTGTGCGTGACAGTATGTCCAAAGAAAATTATTTTAATAAACACTGAGAAATTAAACTCAAAGGGTTTTCATCCTGCAGATGTTAAAGAAATGGATAAATGTATCGGATGCGCGTTTTGCGCCACTATTTGTCCAGATGTAGTTATAGAAGTAGAAAAGTAATTCGTTTAGGTAATATGTCAATTATGCGTAGGAATATTTGGTAAAGTTACGAATATTGGTAAATATCAGAGATTTCTATGCTTCCATTTGTGAAAGGGGACTTATATAATGGGAGAAAAAATACTTATGAAAGGTAATGAGGTAATTGGAGAAGCTGCCTTGAGAGCAGGCTGTAAACATTACTTCGGTTACCCTATTACTCCTCAAACAGAAATTGCCCACTACATGGCTAAGAGGATGCCGATGGTAGGCGGTACATTTGTTCAGGCTGAGAGTGAGGTTGCGGCGATAAATATGGTTTATGGAGCCGCAAGCGCAGGTGTCAGAGCTCTGACATCATCATCAAGCCCTGGAATAAGTTTAAAACAGGAAGGTATTTCATATGCATCATGCGCGGAGCTTCCTGCTGTAATAGTCAATATTGTAAGATGCGGACCAGGTTTAGGCGGCATTCTACCTGCTCAGTGCGACTATTTTCAGGCTGTTAAAGGTGGAGGACATGGTGATTACAAGATGGTTGTTCTTGCTCCTTGCAGTGTACAGGAGCTGTATGAGCTAACAGTTGAGGCATTCAACATTGCCGATAAATACAGAATATTGGTTATGATAATGGGCGACGGAATACTTGGACAGATGATGGAACCCGTTGAATTCAAGGATAAGGAAGAAATAATAAGCGTTCAAAAGAATTGGGCCGCTAGCGGAACTAAAATGAACAGGGAAAACAATGTAATTACTTCAATTTATATCGATCCTGAAAAAATGGAAAAACACAATCTTAAACTTCAGGAAAAGTACAGCCGTATAGCTTCTAGCGAAGTTAAGGTTGAAACCTATAACTGCGAAAACGCTGATATAATAGTATCGGCTTTTGGAAGTGTTGCCAGAATTGTGAAAAATGTAATCAGTATGGCTGAGAAGGAAGGCATAAAAGTTGGCTTGATAAGACCGATTACTCTTTGGCCTTTCCCTGAAAGCGAGTTCTTAAAATACGCGGATGTACCTAAAGCCTTTCTCACTGTTGAGATGAATGCAGGGCAAATGTTTGAAGATGTTAAGATGGCTGTTAATGGTCGTAAAAAGGTTTATTTCCATGGAAGAATGGGTGGAATGATACCAACTCAGCAGGATATTCTTGATAAGATAAAAGAAATATTAAAGGTTTGATTATGCAATTCGAATGTAATTTGAGGAGGGAAATAATAGATGCCTACAGTTTTTAAAAGACCTCACGCGTTAAAGGAAGTTTCTATGCATTATTGTCCTGGATGTACTCATGGTATAATTCATAGACTTATTGCTGAGGTTATAGATGAGCTTGATATAGAAGGTAAAACAATAGGTATATCATCAGTTGGATGTACTTATAACAATTATGAGTATTTTAACTGCGATATGGTACAAGCAGCTCATGGAAGAGCTCCGGCAGTTGGTACTGGAGTTAAAAGAGCAAACCCCGATAATGTTGTTTTCACATATCAGGGGGATGGAGACCTTGCTGCTATCGGAACAGCTGAAATTGTTCATGCTGCGGCGAGAGGGGAAAAAATAACAACCGTTTTTGTAAATAATGCTATTTATGGTATGACATCAGGTCAGATGGCGCCTACAACATTAATAAATCAGGTAACTACAACAACTCCTTATGGTAGAAGCGTCGAGAAGCACGGTTTTCCAATACGTGTATGCGAGTTGCTTTCAAGTCTTGAAGGAGCTGTCTATATTGAAAGAGTATCGGTAAATGATATCAAGAACATTAAGAATGCTAAACAGGCAATAAAAAAAGCATTTCAGGTTCAACTTGCCAATAAAGGCTTTTCCCTTGTTGAAGTGCTTTCAACGTGTCCTACAAACTGGGGACTTAATCCTAATGAAGCTATTAAATGGCTTGAGAATAACATGATTCCTCATTATCCATTAGGTAATTTTAAGGGAAAGGATTTGGAGGTGTAGGATCGTGATAAAACAAGACATTGTTATTGCTGGATTTGGTGGTCAGGGGATTTTGTCAGCAGGAAAAGTGCTGGCAAATGCAGGAATGCTAGAGGATAAATATGTTTCATGGCTGCCTTCATATGGACCTGAAATGAGAGGTGGCACTGCAAACTGTCATGTAGTAATATCCGAAGAACCCGTTGCCTCACCTATAATAAATGACGCTACAACCCTAATCGTTATGAATGGGCCGTCCCTTGAGAAGTTTGAGGATATGGTTGTTGAGGGCGGTTTGATAATAATCGACAGCTCCCTTGTTGAAACTGAAGTGAAAAGGAAGGATGTTGAGGTTTTCAGAATCCCAGCCAGCAAAATGGCGGATGATATGGGAAATGTTACATACGCCAATATCATTCTTTTGGGAAAATTGATTGCAAAGACGGGAATTATATCAAAAGACAGCTTTGAAGAGTCATTAAAGAAGGTTTTGCCGGCTAAAAAGCATTATATGATACCTGAGGAAGTGGAAGCTCTGAAAATGGGTATGAGTTTATAGTCCGCTATATTTATATATTGAAGATAATAAAAAGCCCTGATTTTTAATCAGGGCTTTTATAATAAACAATCTGTTATTTATTATATATTGAAAAGTAAGTCTCCATAAGTTGGGAGCGGCCACATGTCAGCATCAACTATTGTTTCGAGCTTGTCAGCGTCTGCTCTAACTGCGCTCATCTGAGTAAATACTTCATCTCTGTAGAAGCTAGCTTGTTTGAAAGCGTCTCCATGCATATTCGCAGCTTTAGTATTAACTTCTTCAAGTTTCTTTATGTTTTTCTTCAAGGAAGCTAATAATGACGATACTTCAGTTAACAACTCGGACTGAGTTGAAACATCAGCTTTAACGCCAGTAGCTTTGATTGTGTTTATTGAATCCGCAAGGTCAGTCGCAAAAGCGATAACTGCAGGAACAATCTGACGATTAGCGATTTCAAGAGCAGTTAATGCTTCTATATTTATAGTCTTGATATAGTTTTCAAGAAGTATTTCATAACGTGATTCACATTCAGCTTTAGTGAGAACTCCGTGTTTGCTCAATACTGTTGTATTCTTTTCTGAAACAAAAACAGGAATAGCAGCAACAGTTGAACGTATATTTGGAAGACCTCTCTTTTCAGCTTCAGCAACCCATTCATCGGAGTAACCGTTTCCGTTGAAGATAACTCTCTTATGATTCTTAACAATGCCCTGGAGTACATCCTGAACGTCTTTGTTAAGATCTTTTGAAGCTTCAAGTTTGTCAGCAACCTGGCTCAATATTTCAGCAACTATTGTGTTTAATACAAAGTTAGCGCCAGCTATTGACTGTGATGAACCAACCATTCTGAATTCAAATTTGTTACCTGTGAATGCAAATGGGGAAGTTCTGTTTCTGTCAGTTGTATCTCTTGGAAGCGAAGGAAGAGTTGTTACGCCGATAGTCAATTCTCCACCGCTTTTGGAGCTCTTTGCTCCGCCTTTTTCGATCTGGTCTAATATATCAGTTAACTGTTCGCCAAGGAATATTGAAATGATAGCAGGTGGAGCTTCGTTTGCTCCCAAACGATGATCATTACCAGGGTTTGCAGCGGAAAGTCTCAATAAATCAGCATATTCATCAACAGCTTTAATTACTGAGCAGAGGAATACGAGGAACTGAGCGTTGTCATGTGGTGTGGATCCTGGCTCTAAGAGGTTCTGACCGTCGTTTGTAGCCATTGACCAGTTGTTATGTTTACCGGAACCATTTACTCCTGCAAATGGCTTTTCGTGCTGTAAGCAAACAAGTCCATGTCTTATAGCAACTTTTTTCATAGTATCCATTGTTAACTGATTGTGGTCAGTAGCAATGTTTGTTGTTGTGAATATTGGAGCTAATTCATGCTGAGCTGGAGCAACTTCATTATGCTTAGTTTTAGCAGAAATTCCGAGAGCCCACAATTCTTCATCCAATTCTTTCATGTAGTCGGAAACTCTTTCTTTTAAAGTTCCGAAATAATGATCTTCCAATTCCTGTCCTTTTGGAGACATAGCGCCGAATAATGTACGTCCAGTGAATATGAGGTCTTTACGAGCGTCATAATTTTCTTTGTCAACTAGGAAATATTCCTGTTCTGGACCAACAGTAGTGATAACGTTTGTTGCAGTAGTGTTGCCGAATACTTTGAGGATTCGCATTGCCTGCTTGTTAAGAGCTTCCATTGAACGGAGCAATGGAGTTTTCTTATCTAATGCTTCTCCAGTATATGAACAAAACGCAGTTGGGATGTATAATGAGTCGTCTTTTAAGAAGGCTGGTGAAGTACAATCCCAAGCTGTATAACCTCTAGCTTCAAATGTTGCTCTCAATCCGCCTGATGGGAAAGAAGAAGCGTCTGGCTCACCCTTAATTAATTCTTTACCGGAAAATTCTAATATTACTTTTCCGTCTGAAGTTGGTGATATAAAAGCGTCGTGCTTTTCAGCAGTGATGCCTGTCATTGGCTGGAACCAATGAGTAAAGTGAGTAGCTCCGTTTTCGATAGCCCAATCCTTCATAGAGCTAGCAACAACTTCCGCTACTGCAGGGTCGAGAGGAAGACCTTCATCTATTGTCTTTTTCAAAGCTTTATATGTTGCTTTAGGAAGACGTTCTCTCATAGTTGCGTCATTAAATACTTTTGAACCAAAAATTTCTGAAACCATCTTTTTTTCCCCTTTCTAGTTATACGATGATATTAATTTATTATGGGCAAAATAAAAAGAGCGAATTAAAGTAATTCAAAACGCCCTTGTTTACTCTTGTGTTAAAAATCATTACCGACCCCATTGCCGGAAATGAAATATCATATTTTATTCACTATAAATAATAACCTCTTTTCTTGTAAAATGCAAGATAAAAATTTCACATTCTAACCCAACAGAAAATTGCGGATAGATAAAAAACTTCCATAAAATAATTATACAAAATCTATATTAAAGTAGTAATATAATAATATGCAGTTCTTAATAAATTAAAATCGATTAATCTTTTACATTTATCTACTGCAAAATACCGTTAGAACTATTCGTTATTTCGCTCTGATAAATCTAAGATTAAAAATGATTTTAATATGAATTAAGGATTATTTACAAATTGGAGATAAAGCAATGGATATAAATTTTGTGACTATTGGTTTAATATTATTGTTTTTCATTCCTATAATAACAGGGGCATTAAGACCGTTTACAAGGGAGAGAATCTATTATTCTTTTGAATCAATATTTGACAATTTAAAATTGATAGTGTTGTTGGTATTATCTATTTATTTGACTAAAATTATATACTTTGAGCATGGTAATGGCGTGTTTTTAGGAATTTATCAGTTGATACCAGAAAGCTTCAAAAATTTATTTATTGGCAAGGATATATTGGCATACGTTTTTAATGTTCCAATTTTATTAAGCTTTTTTCTGTTGTTAAGTATACCTGTTAAGGAAATAATTTTTAGATATATAATTGCGCCTATAGCTGAAGGAGTTTATAACCTTATACAACCATTAAACAATGGATTTAAAGCGTTTTTAGGGGGAGCTGTTCAAATTCCAAGGTCAGCTCTTTTGATTCTGATTACGGGACTTTTATTGAATTTCTTTAATTATTATTATCAGGATCCTCAATTAACAAAATGGATGCAGGATTCAACAGCGTATAATTACATCTATGATAAAGGTCTGACTCCTATACTTGATTCAGGTATCGCGAAGAAGATTCCGGTTCTACTTAATGATTCCTTTGGTAAAAATCCGGACAACAATAGTAATGACGGTTTTGACAGTAGCGGAAGAAAAGGGTCAGTGAAGGACCTTGTTAACAAAATTGCCGGAAAAAATGTAAAAGTCATTGAATATTTTAATGGTGTTACTCTCGATGAAGCTATAAAATCCAATAAGCAGATTGACGACACAGCAAAGAATCTGGTTAAGGGAGAAAATGACGACTATAATAAAGCAAAGAAAATATATAAATGGGTAACAAAAAATATCAGCTATGATTATAAGAAAGCTGAAATGGTAAGCAATAATCCTTCAGGGATTCAGTCAGGTTCTATTGAGGCATTCACGACTGGCAAGGGTATTTGCTTTGATTATTCATGTTTGTATATATCTATGTGCAGAGCTGTTGGAATAAAGGTCCGAATGATTACCGGACTAGGGTACAGCGGAGTGGCATGGGGAGACCACGCGTGGAATGAGGCCTTTTCTGCAAGTAAAAATAAGTGGATAAATGTTGATACAACTTTTGGAACTATGGCAAACTATTTCGACAGGGCTAATTTTAATACCGACCATAAGGGCGCGGAGATACAAGGTGAATGGTAATATGCTTTAGAATTTAAGCGTTTAAGGTATTAAAAATTAAATTTCGTAAACTAAAGCTTAAAAACTAAAGATCAAAAATTAAAGCTTAAAAAATTAAAGCTTACATTTGACAGAGAAAAATAACATTAAAGCGTTTGCTATTTTGCTCTGTCAGATGTAGGC
The DNA here is from genome assembly GCA_030705945.1 of Bacillota bacterium. Taxonomy (GTDB): domain Bacteria; phylum Bacillota; class Clostridia; order Acetivibrionales; family DSM-2933; genus Pseudobacteroides. The sequence goes on along the minus strand of JAUZPS010000160.1, from coordinate 623 downwards.
TTAATAGCGCTTTTAATCTATATCATATAAAAGCGCCTTTCAGTCTATGGGATGTTATATACGCTACATCCTCGTATGTATATCCCGTTAATAGATGTTCGTGCATATTATTTGGTTCAAGAATATCGTCAATTTTATGAATATGACCGTTAGACGTCTTGATAGGAAAACCTGTGTAACCTGCAAAATAGTGAGTATGGTTATTATACGAAGAAACTCCATAAAAAAAATGTATATGGAAGGAGTTAATTCCAAGCATACTGTCCGTATAACCTTTAATTTTATGCTTATGACCATTTGTAGATTTTGAGTCTATTTTGTATTCGTGTATGTGAGGATTCATATTTGCCTCCTTCTAACTAATTTGCTTAAGGTAGTATCAAAAAATAAACTGGTCAACTGGGAGTTTCAAAAACTTGATATAATAGGTTTTCATCATACAAAACTTGAACAAGGAATCTTTTGAAACTCCCTAAATAACGAGCTAATATTGTTTTTGGCAATTGATCTATATAAAAAGCACTATTAATCTTACATTTGACGGAGCAAAATAACGAACGCTTTAACGTTATTTTGTGATAGGCAAATGTAAAAGATTAATTGCTTTTTATCTATATATTTTG
>JAUZPS010000016.1 GCA_030705945.1 Bacillota bacterium | reverse complement strand
ATGCAGTTAATACGTCTGCATTTTACTATCAAAGCTGAACTTTTCGCAACTTATGAATCAAGGTGTATATTTTGCAATATAAAAAAGTATGTAAAATGTTTATTGCAAAATATATAGCAAAGACTTTTAAGTATAATATTTAATCATATATTAGCTGAGTTGATGGGCTCCAAAACCTATAAAGATAATGAAAAACACAAGAAATCCTATATATAGAACTAAGAACGCTAAATATACTATAAATAGAATACCGATATTTCTAAAAAATCCGTTGAGATTTTCAATTGCGTTAGATAAATTGTAATAGCTGTTTGACTCAGAGAAACGTTTCATGTCATCATAAGCCTTAAGTAGCCTTAATCCTGAAAAAATCATAGGAATGCCAACCGCGGCTGAAATTATTCCCAAACACGATATAGCTCCCAAAATTATTGTCACAATACCTACAAATTTTGCCCAACTAGCAAGCGGTTTACCTTGAACTACCGCAAAATCCGCAGAACTTTTCAGAAAATTGATGTCCTCCATTAAAATTCCCCCTTAAAAAATTAAAAAAAATATTCACTATATTTATACTATTCTAAAGGAAAATTAATTTCAAGACCTATAAATTACATAAAAAAAATAAAACTTTTGATATGGAAAGTTTTTTAAAAATTATTGATAATATTATATTCTTGTGTTATACTATTTAACGGAAAAAAATACACACACAGGTGGATTTGCAGAACAGTGCTCACATGGGGTATTCCGCGAAAATGAAGCTGTGGAGGTATAAACTAAAGGAGGACATAAAATGTCAGTTATTTCAATGAAACAGTTACTAGAAGCAGGGGTTCATTTCGGTCATCAGACCAGAAGATGGAATCCTAAAATGGCAGAATTCATCTTTACAGAACGTAATGGCATCTACATCATAGACCTACAGAAAACTGTAAAGAAAGTAGAAGAAGCGTATTATTTTATAAGAGAAGTTGCAATGAATGGACAAGACATTCTTTTCGTTGGAACTAAGAAACAAGCGCAGGACTCAATAAAAGAAGAAGCTGAAAGAAGCGGTCAATACTATGTAAACGCAAGATGGTTAGGAGGAATGCTTACAAACTTCAACACCATCAAAAAGAGAATTGACAGACTTAATCAGTTGGATAATATGGAAAGGGACGGCATATTCGATGTGCTTCCTAAAAAAGAAGTTATTAAGTTAAAGAAAGATATGGTTGACCTTGAAAAGAACCTTGGCGGTATCAAAAACCTGAAGAGACTTCCAGGCGCTATGTTTATAGTTGACCCAAGAAAAGAAAGAAATGCAATATTGGAAGCTAAGAAGCTTGGAGTTCCGGTTGTTGCGATAGTTGATACAAACTGTGACCCTGATGAAATAGATTTCCCTATCCCGGGTAATGATGACGCTATCAGAGCGGTAAAATTAATTACAGCTAAAATGGCTGATGCTATCTTAGAAGGCAGACAGGGCGAACAGTTGACAGATACAGGCTCAGTTTCAGTTGAAGCTGACGGGAATGCTGAAGTTGCAATAGACGCATAATATTATATAATATTTTATATATGGAGGATTTACGATGGTTACTGCAGAATTGGTAAAACAGCTCCGTGAAAGATCCGGCGCTGGAATGATGGATTGTAAAAAAGCTTTGACTGAATCAAACGGTGACATGGACAAAGCGATTGAAATTTTAAGAGAAAAGGGTATTGCAAGCGCTATTAAGAAATCAGGAAGAATAGCGGCAGAAGGATTGGTTGAGGCATATATTCACGGTGATGGAAGAATCGGAGTTCTTGTTGAAGTTAATATAGAAACAGATTTTGCGGCAAAAAATGAAGAATTCAAAGCTTTCGTAAAAGACGTAGCAATGCAGATCGCAGCGGCTAAGCCTGAATACGTAAGACGCGAAGAAGTTCCTGCAGAATTTCTTGAGAAGGAAAAAGAAATACTGAAAGCTCAAGCGTTGAATGAAGGAAAACCTGAAAAGATCGTTGAAAAAATGGTTGAAGGAAGAATTGATAAGTTTTATAAAGAGATTTGCCTCCTAGAACAGCCATTTATCAAGGATAATGACAAGACAATTCAACAGCTTATGACTGAAAAAATAGCAACAATTGGTGAAAACATCAATATAAGAAGATTTGTAAGATTCGAAAGAGGCGAAGGTATCGAAAAGAAAGAAGAAAACTTTGCTGATGAAGTTATGAAGCAAATCGGCGGCTAATATTAAAGAAAATAATGAGTTTTAAAATATGGGAACATAAAAAATGTTCCCATATTCATATATAAATATTCTGCGCAACACTATTTGCGGTTTACTGACCACTATGGTATCTATAATGAAGCGGAGGAAGTATTAATGCTGACACCAAAGTATAAAAGGGTTATGTTAAAAATCAGCGGTGAAGCTTTAGCAGGAAGTCGAAAAGCTGGAATTGACACTGACACGATAAATAACGTCTGTGATAAAATCAGTGATATATATAATATGGGCGTGGAAGTAGCCATCGTTGTTGGCGGGGGAAACTTTTGGAGAGGTAGAAGCGGTAAAGGGATGGATCGTACAACTGCAGACCATATGGGCATGCTTGCGACCGTAATTAATTCTCTTGCGTTGCAGGATGCGTTGGAATTCAGAAATATCCCTACACGCGTTCAGACAGCAATAGAGATGAGGCAGATAGCAGAGCCTTATATAAGGAGAAAAGCGGTCAGACATCTTGAAAAGAGAAGGGTTGTTATATTTGCGTGCGGAACTGGCAATCCGTATTTTTCGACAGATACGACAGCAGCTTTGAGAGCGGCGGAAATTGATGCGGAAGTTATTCTGCTTGCTAAGAAGGTTGATGGTGTTTATGACAGTGATCCTAATGTAAACCCCGAAGCGAAGAAATTTGATAAACTGTCATACGCGGATTTGCTCCATAGAGAGCTCGGAGTAATGGATTCCACAGCAGCGTCCCTATGCAAGGATAATAATATACCTATTATTGTTTTTGGATTGGATAATCCAGGCAATATTACAAAAGTAATTCTTGGTGAAGAAATTGGAACATCTATTAGGTAACCAACCTGGGAGGTATAATAGCATGAATAAGGAAGATTATAAACCGTTCGAAGAAAAAATGAAGAAAACTATAAATGTGCTAAGAGACGAGTTGTCAGGTCTTAGAGCTGGAAGAGCCAATCCTGCAATATTAGACAAGATAACTGTTGATTACTATGGCACTCCTACTCCAATTACCCAGTTGGGTGGGGTAAGCGTTCCTGAAGCAAGAATAATTGCTATTCAGCCTTGGGACGCAAAAATTTTAAAGGAAATAGAGAAAGCCATACAAAAGTCAGATATCGGAATTAATCCAAACAATGATGGAAAAGTTATCAGGTTGATTTTTCCAGTACTTACTGAAGAAAGAAGAAAAGAACTTACTAAATCCGTCAAGAAATACGGCGAGGATGCAAAGGTTGCAGTCAGGTCCATAAGAAGAGACGCAATGGAGCATTTTAAAGCTGAAAAGAAAAATAGCGTTATAACTGAAGATGATCTTAAAACTGCTGAAAAAGATATACAGAATATAACAGACAAGCGGGTAGTAGAGATAGAAAAGATTGTAGAGGAAAAGGAAAAGGAAATATTAGAGGTGTAAAAAATTGAGTTTACTTGATTTAACAGGATATACTTTAAAAGACGCCTTGGAAAAAATCAAGGAAAGTTCATTAGAAATAGAGGAAATTGTGGTAACCTCGGAGCCTAAGTCATGTTCTCAGGAATATGACTTAAGTTATAGGGTTCTAAGATATAAAATACTTGATAATAAAGTAAAACTGCTTATATGTAAACCCCTCGAATAGAGGGGTTAGTCATTATTGTATTATTCTTTTAACTCATGTATTATATATTTAAGAATGTTGAAAAAATAACTTCCGATAAAAATATAAGGCGAAAAAAAATCAATTATTTTTTGGAGGCCAGATGCAGTTATTTAGTAGGCTTTTTAATAAACAAAACAGTGATTTGAAGGAAAGTTTAATTGATCCTAATAATATTCCTGCCCATATAGCTATTATAATGGATGGAAATGGCAGATGGGCAAAGAAAAGAAAGCTTCCCAAGATAATAGGTCACAGAGAGGGAAGCAGCGTTCTGAAAAAGATTGTTGCTCATTGTGATAAATTAGGAGTAAAATACCTGACTGTTTACGCATTTTCCACGGAGAATTGGAGTAGGCCAAAAGGAGAAGTGGAGGGACTCATGTCGCTTCTTTTAGAGAAACTCAAGAATGCTGAAACAGAACTTGGCGGAGAAGCTGTGCGAATAAGGGTTATTGGGAATGTAAATGGATTATCTCAGGATATACAGAATGAAATTAAGAGAGTTGAAAAATCAACATCAAAGAATGAGGGAATCATTCTAAATATAGCTATAAACTATGGAGGCAGGGATGATATTGTCCATGCGGCCAAGGAGCTTATTAATGATGTTGAGATGGGCAAGATAAATATCGAACAGATTACGGAAGAGAAATTTTCTGAAAAATTGTATACAAAGGGTTTGCCTGATCCGGATCTTCTTATAAGAACAAGCGGGGAAAAGAGACTGAGCAATTACCTTTTATGGCAGCTTGCTTATGCTGAATTTTGGTATACTGAAGCATTATGGCCGGATTTTAAAGCAGAACATGTTGAAGAGGCTATATTGGAATATCAAAAGAGAAATAGACGGTACGGAGGAGTGTAATACTTGAAAACAAGGGTAATCAGCGGAATTGTAGGAGTTATAATTCTTTTTGTAATTGTTTTTTCCGGTAGTTTTTTTATTTCGGCAGCTGTTTTCTTGCTGTCCCTTATTGGAATATATGAATTTTATAACGCGGTTTCTAACGTAGGTTATAAGCCTGTAAGAATATTTGGGTATATATCTTGTCTACCTATACTAATTGTTGGCTTAAACACACAGAATAAATATTTTACCGATTACTTGGCGATTATTAAATCTGCAAGCTATATATCGTTAGGATTATTTCTTATAATCATATTTTTATTTTTGATAATAATCTTCAATTTTGAGAAGTTTAATATAATTAATATTTCTTTGACAGTGTTCGGAATGCTTTATGTGCCTTTTCTGTTTTCTTTCGTTGTGTTGACCAGAAGGATGGATCATGGGTTTTATTATTTATGGATTATATTTATAGGCGCATTTGCTACCGATACTTGCGCGTACTTTTCAGGTAGGTTCTTCGGAAAGAAAAAGATCTTGCCGGTTATCAGTCCGAAGAAGACCTTGGAAGGTTCAATTGGTGGTATACTAGGAAGTATGATATTGACCTACGCCTTCGGAATATTTTTAAACTATAAGCTTGGAAAAGGTTCGGCAGATATTATTCCTCATTATCATTTTATATTGTTGGGAGCTATAAACGGTATTATATCCCAGGTCGGAGATTGGGGAGCTTCCGCAATTAAAAGATTTGCCAGAGTCAAAGACTATGGTCATTTGATGCCGGGTCACGGCGGCGTGCTGGATAGATTTGACAGCATTTTGTTTGTTGCTCCAGCCGTGTATTTCTACATAAGGCTGATAGTATTTGATTATCAATTATTAAAATAGAATTAGGAGTTGGAATTAATGGCTAAGAATATATCGATTTTAGGCTCTACCGGTTCTATAGGCATTCAGTCGTTGGATGTGGCTAGGAACTTGAAACTCAGAGTTTCTGGTCTATCAGCCAATAATAATATAGATTTATTGGAGAAGCAGGCAAGAGAATTTTTGCCTTCTATTGTGGCAATAAACAATGATGAATTGAGAGCTGAGCTTAAAAATCGTATAAAAGACCTTAACATAGAGGTTCTAAGCGGCATTGAAGGCTTGAAAGCTGTTGCGACAGTTGATGAGGCAGATACAGTTGTCACATCCATAGTTGGAATAGCTGGACTGATACCGACAATTGAAGCAATAAGAAAGGGAAAGGATATAGCTTTAGCAAACAAAGAAACCCTTGTAACAGCAGGCGGAATTGTTATGTCAGAAGCGAAAAAAAGTAATGTTAAAATTTTACCTGTTGATAGTGAACATTCTGCTATATTTCAATGTTTAATGGGTAATAATTTAAAAGGTCTGTTAAAAATAATACTTACAGCTTCAGGAGGACCTTTCAGAGGTAAATCAAAAGAAGAATTAAAAAGTGTTTCTCTTAAGGCTGCGCTAAACCACCCGAATTGGGTTATGGGGAGCAAAATAACTATTGATTCAGCATCCCTTATGAATAAAGGGCTGGAAGTAATAGAAGCAAAATGGCTTTTTGATGTGGCTGATGATCAGATTGAGGTTCTGGTACATCCGCAGAGCGTTATACACTCCATGGTTGAATATAACGACGGATCAGTTATTGCTCAACTTGGTTCGCCTGATATGAGGATACCTATACAATTTGCTCTGACTTATCCTCAAAGGGCTGAGAATGATTTTTCAAGATTAAATTTATTAAAGACAAGAAGTCTTACCTTTGAGGAACCTGATTTAAAAGCTTTTCCATGTTTAAGATTGGCTTTTGAAGCTTTAAAAGAAGGCGGAACAATGCCGGCGGTATTAAACGCGGCAAATGAGGTGGCTGTTGGTTTGTTTATCGAAGAAAAAATTAAATTCACTGATATTCCCCGAATAATTGAAACAGCTATGGAAAGACATAACAAGAATAATAATCCAAGCCTGGAAGATATAATAGAAATAGATCGGCTTACCAGAAATAAAATATTAAATATGTAAAACATATAAATCGTGAAAAAGATTTTACATAAGCATGATACAATATAGGTTTATATTCAACAGGAGGTAATTAATGACTTTATTATTATCAATACTCGCTTTTAATATAATTATTATAGTTCATGAATTCGGTCATTTTATAGTTGCGAAGCTGTGCAAAATACAGGTTTTAGAATTCTCGCTCTTTTTTGGACCAAAGATATTCAGTGTGCAAATAGGCGAGACATTGTATTCATTAAGGACTATTCCTGCATTGGCATACGTAAGGCTGGAAGGGGAGGAAGAAGAATCCGACAGCGAAAGGTCCTTTGGTAAAAAGTCCGTACTTACGAGAATGGCTGTAATAGCAGCGGGACCTTTGGCAAATATACTTTTGGCGACAGTTCTGCTAATGATAATTATTTCATTCACGGGCTACGAAACAACAAAAACCGGAATAGTATTGGAAGGTTCTCCGGCTTATGAAGCCGGAATAAGAAAAGGCGAGATAGTTAAGGAATATGACAACAAAGCGGTATACTCCTCTTATGATCAAATGCTTTTTTTAGTAGGATCAAAAGGAAAGGAAGCACAAGTCAAGATTGAAAGAGGCGGAAAAGAACAGGTTTTAAACATTAAACCTCTGGTAATACCTGGCGATAGACTTCTGTTAGGTTTTAAGGCAAAAGAGACCTACGGAAAGGACTCAAATGTTGTTGATTCTTTGATGCGGAGCCAGCCGGATAAGAAAAATGATTTAAAGCCAGGGGACAGAATTATTAGAATTGATAATCAGCCGATTTCTTCAATGACGGACATACTGAACTATCTAAATAGCGTTAACCCTGAAAGTACGCTGGCGGTTTATGTTAAGAGAGGCGTTGATAACGTTCAGCTAAATATTAAACCATTTAAGGATAAAGGCAACGCGAGTTATGATATCGGGATGGCCTTTTCATCTAACGTTAAAGGAAGTTTTGGAGATGTAGTAAGGGAGGCGTTAAAGAGCACTTATTCCTACACAAGAATTTCTGTGTATTCAATGATATATCTGTTTCAAGGCAAATTTTCTTTTAGAGAAGTTACAGGTCCGGTTGGAATGGTTGCCGCAATGAATGAAGTTGTTCAACACGTGCCTAGTTTTGCTGACAAGATACTCAGTTTATTTAATCTCATGGTTTTTATCACAATTGGTCTGGGAATAGCTAATCTCTTGCCAATTCCCCCGGCAGATGGAAGTAAGCTTGTGCTTCTTACATTAGAAGCGGTAAGACGCAAACCGCTGCCTGCGGAAAAGGAAAGAATGGTTATGGCGGCTGGGTTTGTATTTATGATGATTTTATTTGTTGTGGTCTTGTGCAGCGATATATTTAATATATTTACAAGGTTTGGGGTGCAGTAAAGTGGAGAGTTATACAATAAATCGGAAAAAGACAAAAAAGATTCCAATTGCGGATATATTTATCGGAGGCGATTCTCCAATAACTGCGCAGTCAATGACAAACACAGATACAAGGGATGCTAAATCCACAATTATTCAGATCAAAAAGCTGGAAGAGGCGGGTTGTGACATCATTAGACTGGCAGTGCCGGATATGGAGGCAGCGGAGGCCATAAGAGAAATCAAAAAAGAAATAAGAATTCCATTGGTGGCAGATATACATTTTGATTATCGCCTTGCTCTGGCAAGTATTGAAAGCGGAGCTGACAAAATAAGAATCAATCCAGGAAACATCGGCGGGATGGACAGGGTTCAAAAGGTTGCCGCAGCTGCAAAAGCCAGGCAGATACCAATCCGCATAGGTGTTAATTCTGGGTCAATTGAAAAGGAAATACTGAAAAAATATGGCGGTGTAACCCCTGAAGGCATGGTTGAGAGCGCTCTTCATCATGCTTCCATGCTTGAGGAATTTAATTTCACCGATATAGTTTTTTCTATAAAGGCTTCAAACGTACCGCTTACAATAGCGGCATACCGCCTGATGTCTCAGAAGACCCAATATCCTCTTCATTTAGGCGTTACTGAAGCCGGGACGCTATACAAGGGGACCATAAAATCCTCAGTTGGTCTCGGAGCAATGCTAGCGGAAGGAATAGGAGACACTATAAGAGTGTCTTTGACGGGAGAACCTGTTGAAGAAGTAAGGGCGGGCATTGAGATACTTAAAGCTTTGGAACTTCGTAAAGAAGGTGTAGAATTTATATCCTGTCCTACCTGTGGCAGATGCAGGATAGATTTAATTGAAATAGCAAATGAGGTTGAAAAAAGACTTCAGGGTGTTTCAAAAAACATTAAGGTAGCGGTTATGGGGTGCGCTGTTAACGGCCCTGGCGAAGCCAAACACGCAGATATAGGTATAGCTGGAGGCGATGGAGAGGCGCTGCTGTTCAAAAAAGGCGAGATAGTTCGTAAAATACCTCAAGACAAAATTGTCGAAGAATTATTAGCAGAGATTGAAAAGTTATAGACGCCGTTTGTTATTTTGCTCTGCTAATTGTAAGATATATAATGATTTTAATATTTATGTTTTGCGATATAAAAAATGGATTTAGAATGTTTATTGCAAAATATTTAGTTTATATGGTTGAAGTTAATAAATCATCAAATAAAGTAATAAATCTGTTGATTAATGAGCATAATAGTGATATAATACTCTTGGGCAAAATTTTAAAGTGTCTTTAAAAGTAGAGAAGAGTGGGAAATTCCCACTCTTTCGCATTGTTTGTCAAAAATTTGAGCTTACGCAACTTATATAATTAAGTTTAATACAAAATAGATTTTGCAAAAGAATTAAATCCGGAGGTAAATATGGCTAAGAGGAAAATTGAAGACATAGTAACGGAAATGGTTACGCCAATTGTTGAAAATAATAATTATGAATTGGTTGATGTTGAGTTTCTGAAGGAAGGAGCCAGTTGGTACCTCAGAGTTTACATAGATAAGGAGGGTGGAATTTCCATAGATGACTGCCAGATAGTAAGCGAGGCGCTGAGTGAAAAACTTGACAAGACAGATCCTATCGAGCAGCATTATTTTTTGGAAGTATCTTCTCCTGGTATTGAAAGACCGTTAAAAAGGGAAAAAGACTTTATTAAGTTTAAAGGAGAACAGGTTGAGGTAAAACTTTTTCAACCTATAGACGGAAAGAAGATTTTCGAAGGCAAACTCAATGGACTCGTTGAGGGTAAGATATCCATAACTTCGGAAAAAAACGAAACCCTTGAGTTCGACAAGGAAAAGGTTGCCATAGTTAAAAGAACAATTAAATTCTAAGATTTTTTAGGGAGGTATTTGGAAAAATGAGTGCGGAACTAATCCATGCGTTAGATCAGCTTGAAAAGGAAAAAGGAATTAATAAAAATATATTGATAGAGGCGATTGAAGCCGCTTTGATTTCTGCTTATAAGAGGAATTTCGGTTCTTCACAGAGTGTTAAAGTTACGTTTAACAGTGAATCGGGAGATGTCAGGGTATATGCTTTGAAGAAGGTAAGCCAGTTTCCTGCGAATGACAATTCTGAGATATCTATTGATGAGGCTAAGAGACTGGATGGAATGCTTGCGGATGGTGATACTGCTGAAATAGAAGTAACACCAAGGGATTTCGGAAGAATAGCGGCTCAAACCGCTAAACAGGTAGTAGTTCAGAGAATCCGCGAAGCTGAGCGTGAAATAGTTTTTGATGAGTTTTCAAATAAGGAAAGCGATATTGTTACAGGTATAATTCAGAGATTTGAGAGAAAGAACGTAATCATTGATCTCGGAAAAGCTGAGGCTGCTTTAGCTACAACAGAGCAGACTCCTGGCGAGGAATACAGATTTAATGACAGAATCAAGACTTATATTCTCGAAGTTAAAAAGACTACAAAAGGACCGCAGATTGCAGTTTCGAGAACACATCCAGGCCTTGTTAAGAGACTTTTTGAACTGGAAGTGCCTGAGATTCATGACGGTATTGTAGAAATTAAAAGCATTGCAAGAGAGCCAGGATCAAGAACAAAAATAGCCGTATTTTCTAAGGATCCTAATGTTGATCCTGTTGGCGCGTGCGTCGGTCAAAAAGGTACAAGGGTTCAAGCCATAGTTGATGAACTTAGAGGCGAAAAAATAGATATAATAAAGTGGAGCAGTGATCCTGAAGTTTTTATTTCCAGCAGCTTAAGTCCGGCAAAAGTCATCAGGGTAGATGTAAACGAAGCGGAGAAAAGCGCAAAGGTTACAGTTCCAGATTTTCAACTTTCTCTTGCCATAGGCAAGGAAGGTCAGAACGCCAGACTTGCGGCAAAAATGACAGGTTGGAAAATAGACATTAAAAGTGAATCACAGCTTAGAGCCTCAATTGAACAACATCTTCTTAATTTCAACGATATATCTCAGGATGAACAGCAGAATGAGTCATTTAGCCTGTTTAAGCCTCACAATTTCGAGGATAGCGATACTGACAGCTATTATGATGAAAATAATGAAGTTGAGTTTGATGATCAAGAGTTGATTGAGCATAACGATGAAGACAGCAGCGACAATGACTAGGAAGAAGTCTTAAAAAGACTGCTGCTTGCATTTGACGCGCATAAACTTTCTAAGATGTTAGCTGTGAATTACAGTAAGCTATCTGTCTTATATTGAATAAGGAAGCAATTCTTTAGTCATTCCAAAGGAAAGGGATTGTTGAAGTGAAGCAAAAAAAAATACCTCTACGGATGTGTCTTGGCTGTCAGGAAATGAAGCCTAAGAAAGAGTTGATAAGAATAGTTAAAAACAAGGAAAATGATATATCCCTAGATACTGTTGGCAAAAAACCAGGTAGAGGAGCTTACATTTGTAATAGTCTGCCCTGTTTCGAAAAGGCAAGAAAAGCAAAGAAACTAGAACGGGCATTTGAAGCTGCTATTAGTGAGGAAGTATATAACCAATTAAAAGAGCAATTGGAGGGAAAGAATGGTTCATAATATCTACTCATTCATTGGTTTGGCTGTTAAAGCAGGTAAACTTATTTCGGGTGAAGAAGCTTGTGAGAGAGCTATTAAACAAAAAAACATCAGCCTAATAATAATAGCGGAGGATGCTTCTTTAAATACAAAAAAGAAATTTACTGATAAGTGCAAGTACAGAGATGTGGATATGCGCTTTTTCGGTACAAAAGAAATGATCGGGAGGTATATCGGAAAAGAGATTCGTTCTGTAATTGCAATATCGGATGCGGGTTTTGCAAAAAAATTGATAGAAAAGATAGACGGCTGTAGTAATGAAATCGGGGGTGAGCATATTGGATAAAGTTAGAGTTTATGAACTGGCAAAAGAACTTAATACTACAAGTAAAAGACTAACAGAAAAGTTAGCGGAAATAAATATACATGTAAAAAATCATATGAGCCTTCTAAGTGACGAAGAATTGAGCGCCTTATATAATCATATCGGTATAATTAAGCAGGATAAGGCAAAGAAAGCAGAAGCCGAGGAGAAAAAGGTTGCTCCTTCTATTATTAACAACCATGGCATCAATTCAAATCCAATTTCTTATGCAGGAGTTGATGCAAAGGATAAAACTAAGAAGGACGCCAAGCAGGCTCCGAGAATTATAAGAAAGACTGAAATTATTATCGATACTAAGACGGAAACAAAGGATGAGAAAGTAATATCAACACAGAATACCGCAAAGAATAGTATTACTAGGGAGCCTTCAAACAGAGATAACAGAAATCAAAGAAACGGGTTTATAAGATCGACGGAGTCAAATTCAGGGCTTAGGGCAGGATATGTCAGAAATACAGGCTCTGAGTATATTAATGATGTTAAGGTTCATAATTCTAAGAGCAATTATCACTCGGATGGTTTGAAAAACGAAGATTCTAAAAATAACTTCAAACACGACAGCAGAAATATTTCAAACCAAGACGCAAAGTCAGCTGTAAAAACACCAGAAGCTACCATGGAGGTTAAGAACTCTTTGAAAAATGACACAGTATTTGAGGCTTCAACTTCTGTAAAATCTGCCCAAACACAAGAACAAGTTAAGCAGCCAGATATTTCAGAGGCGGATAGGGTTGTTGAAAAAAGAGCAACCGAGGAAAATATAAAAAATGAAGTAAATAAAAATAATGTTGAAGTATCCCCAAAAGTAAATGTTTCAGAAATTAGAGATACTTCAGGAACGGAAAAGATTGAGAGTAAAATGGATAAAGAGGTTATGAGCCAGCTTACGAATGAGCAAACTAAAACAGAGGAAATTAAACCAGACGCCCAGATTCAGGTGTCAAGCGATGAAAGCGGTGGGGATAAACAGGAAGTAAAAACATTCAATAGGCCAAATGACAGGCCATTTAGATCAAATGACAGACAAAATAATAGGCCGAATGACAGGCCTTATAACAGGCCCAACGACAGACCCAACGACAGACCGTACAACAGACCTAACGACAGACCGAATGACAGACCATATAACAGGCCTAATGATAAGCAGTTTACGGGTTCTGGAGATAATAAGCCAAACGACAGACCTTACAATAGGCCAAACGACAGACCTTTTAATAATAGACCAAATGACAGACCATATAACAAGCCAAACGACAAACCATTTAACAGGCCGAATGACAGGCCTTATAATAGACCAAACGATAGGCCTTATAACAGACCAAATGATAATAATAATAACAATAATAACAATAATAATAGGCCATATAACAAGCCCAACGACAACAGACCGTTTAACAGGCCCAATGATAGGCCTAACAACAGACAGGGAGACAAAGGACAATTCCTTGATATACCCAAGCCAGAATTTACTGCCGCGCAAAAGGAAGAGTTTTCAGCGCGCAATGAAACAAAAAGGGAATTTCAAAATAAAGATTTTGATAAAGATGTTAAAAGAGATCAAAAGAAGGAAGCTCCTAGAAATCAGAACAACAAGAATCAAAGATTCAAGCCTCAGACAGTCAAGCTAGGCGAAAAGAAAGGGGTTTCTGAAGCATTATCAGAGGATTATATTTTAGAAGAATTCTATGATAATGATGGAGTTAAGAGATCAAAGAGAGTATCAAAGCAGAAAAGAGATGTAAGAGGCCAGACAGAAAACAAACATATTCCTCGCAGAGCGGTCCTGACTCAGGTAAAAATCAGAGAAAGTATTTCTGTTAAGGATCTTGCTGAAACTTTAAAGAAGACCTCGACTGAGGTCATTAAGAAGTTAATGGTCCTAGGCATAATGGCTACGTTAAACCATGAACTAGACTTTGATACTGCAGCTATAATTTCTGAAGAATTTGGAATTAAGGCTGAAAAAGAAGTTGAAGTAAACGAAGAAGACATACTCTTTGACGAATCAGAAATTGAAGATGAAAAGCAGCTAGCTCCAAGACCTCCTGTTGTTGTTGTAATGGGTCACGTTGACCACGGTAAAACATCACTGCTTGACGCTATCAGAGAAGCTGATGTTGTAAAAGGAGAAGCAGGCGGAATTACACAGCATATAGGAGCTTACACTGTAAAAATAAACAATAGGAATATAACTTTCCTCGATACTCCAGGGCATGAAGCCTTCACAGCAATGAGAGCAAGAGGAGCTCAGGTAACGGATATTGCAATATTAGTTGTTGCAGCTGATGACGGAGTTATGCCTCAGACAGTTGAAGCAATAAACCATGCTAAGGCTGCTAATGTAAGCATAATTGTGGCTATCAATAAAATTGATAAGCCTGGAGCAAATCCAGACAGGGTTAAGCAGGAATTGACGGAGTATGGCCTTGTTTCGGAAGAATGGGGCGGAGATACCATATGCGTAAATGTTTCTGCTAAAAAGAGAATGAATATAGACGGACTCCTTGAGATGGCTCTTTTAACAGCCGATATGCAGGAATTGAAAGCAAATCCTAACAGACAGGCAAAAGGGACAATAATTGAAGCTAAGCTTGATAAAGACAGAGGTCCAATTGCGACAATGCTTGTTCAAAGAGGTACTCTCAAGCTTGGAGATTCCATAGTAACTGGAACTACTGTAGGTAGAATCAGAGCAATGGTTGATGATAAAGGCCATAACATTAAAAAGGCTGGACCATCCACTCCTGTCGAGATCTTAGGCTTACCAGAAGTTCCTGAAGCCGGCGAGACTTTTTATGCTATAACAGACGAAAAGATTGCAAAACAACTTGCTGAAAAGAGAAAATTAAAGCTTAGGGAACAACAGCTTAAAGCAAGCGCAAAGGTTTCTTTGGATGATTTATTCAATCAAATAAAAGAAGGCAAGGTAAAAGATCTCAATATAATAGTTAAAGCTGATGTGCAGGGCTCAGTTGAAGCAGTTAAGCAATCCCTTGAAAAGCTCAGTGATGATGAAGTAAGAGTCAATATAATACATGGCGGCGTTGGAGCAATTGCTGAGTCTGATGTTACTTTAGCGCAGGTTTCAAACGCTATAATAATCGGTTTTAATGTAAGACCTGGAGCAAATGTTGCTGAAATGGCAAAGGATGCCGGTGTTGATTTAAGACTATACAGAGTTATTTATAATGCTATTGAAGACATTAAAGCTGCTATGAAGGGTATGCTTGAACCAACCTTTAAAGAGGTTGTCCAAGGACATACTGAAATCAGGCAGATATTTAAAGTATCAGGAATCGGTACTATTGCCGGTTGTCATGTGACTGACGGCAAGGTTACAAGAAATTCGGAAGTAAGAATTATAAGAGATGGAATTGTAATATTTGAAGGAAAACTTGCGTCTTTAAAAAGGTTTAAGGATGATGCAAAAGAAGTTGCGCAAGGTTTCGAATGCGGTATGTCCTTCGAAAAATTCAATGATTTGAAAGAAGGAGATATTGTTGAATCTTATATTATGGAAGAAGTTGCAAGATAACTAGGTGAAATTTTATAAATGAGCTAATATTATTTATTGTTCGTACTCAATAAATAATATTAGCCCTCTTTAAAGATATGGGACTGTAAAGTTTTGTACAGGTTAGGATTTAAAAAGCCCATTTTCCGGGGATATTGCTAACTGTATAAAACAAAATATACAGTTCCATATCTATATAGACATTTTATGATAGTTTTAGTATAGTTTTATATCAGAAAGTGGATATTAAAAGATAATTAAAATATATATTAAAATCAATTAACCTACCACATTTGCTTATAACAAAATAACTTTAAAGCGTTGGTTATTTTGCTAAGCCAAACGTAAGATTAATAGCGCTTTTAATATAGGTATTATGCAAATAACAGGTTCGAGGAGTGTTTTAAATGGGAGACAGGACTAGTAGAATTTCTGAAGAAATGAGAAAAGAAATAAGCAGTGTAATAATGACTGAATTAAAGGATCCCCGGTTGCCTAAGTTAATCAGCGTTGTAGCAGTAAATGTTACTAAAGACTTAAGATATGCCAAGGTTTATATAAGTGTTCTTGGAAACGAAGAAGATAAAAAGAACGCTAAGGAGGGTTTAAGAAGCGCTGCGGGTTTTATTAGACGTGAAGTTGGCCACAGGATGCAAATTAGATATACTCCTGAACTTCAATTCGAAATTGATGACTCAATAGAGCATGGAGTTTATATGTCCAAACTTATAAATGAGACAATAAAGAGTGAAAATGACGAATAAGCTGTTCAGCGAAACTTAAATTTAAAGGTGGTGTATCGGCATGATTAATAATGAAATTGTTTCTAAAATTATAAGCTCCAAAAACGTTGCAATCCTTCCGCATATTCAGGCTGATGGGGACGCTATCGGCTCCTGCCTTGCTCTTGGTATTGCCCTCACAAAATTAAACAAAAAAGTAAAAGTAATCATGGAAGAGAGCGTACCTGAAGTTTATAATTTTATTCCAGGACAGGCAATGGTAAGCGTGGGCTCCGAATATAAAGAAGGATTAGACCTTGTTATTACCTTGGATACAGGAGATGTTGGCAGGATTGGCGAGAGAATTGATGTGTTTAAAAGCGTCGATAGCACTATAAATATAGACCATCATGGCACAAACAACGAATTTGCGGTATTAAATTATGTAGATGCTGATTCGGCGGCTACAGGAGAAATTATTTACGAGTTAATAAAACTGCTTAATGTGGATTTTGACGCCGATATTGCTACATGTCTATATGTCGCAATTGCTACCGATACAGGTTGTTTTAAATTCAAAAACACTACTTCTAAAACTCACAGGATAATATCTGATCTTATTAGTTTTGGAGTAAATGTATCTGAAATTTCAGGTAAGGTTTTTGATTCAACTACAAAAGAGAAAGTAAGGTTGATGGGGCACGCCATAAACACGCTGGAATTGCTTGAAGAAGGCAAAATTGCTTTTGTCAACATCTCGAATGAAATGCTAAAGGCAGCGGGAGCAAAGGAAGAAGATTGTGATGGCATTGTCAACATTGGAAGGAATATAGTTGGAGTTGAAGCCTCTGTTGTATTAAGAGAGAGGTCTTCCGGAGATTTCAAAATCAATTTAAGATCTAAAACCTATGTTGATGTTGGGCAGGTGGCTTTAAAGTATGGAGGCGGGGGTCATAAAATGGCTGCCGGCTGCGCGATTAAAGGGGACTTGGATAGCATAAAAAAAATGATTCTGGAAGAGCTGAAGAGGTTATTATAGAATAAAGAGGTTATTATAAGTGGATGGAATAATTAATGTATTAAAGCCGCCAGGAATGACATCCTTTGATGTAGTTGGCTTTCTTAGAAGAATTTTAAAAACTGCTAAAATCGGACATACTGGCACATTGGATCCCGCGGCTGCTGGGGTATTGCCGGTGTGCGTCGGCAAAGCTACAAAGGCTATCGAGTATATGATGGATAAAAATAAGGTATACAGGGCAGAAATGGTTCTTGGAATTGATACAGATACTCAGGATGGCCTGGGAGAAGTTTTGAATAAAAGACCTGTAAATGTGTCCAAAGATCAGATAATAAGTGTTGTGGAAGCTTTTGTGGGCAAACAGCAGCAAATACCGCCTATGTATTCAGCAATTAAGGGAAATGGTCAGAAGCTTTATGAACTTGCGCGAAAGGGAATTACTGTAGAGCGTAAGCCTAGAGATATAGAGATCTACTCAATTAAAGTAATTGAAGTTTTCAATGACAACAGGGTGTTGTTCGAGGTTAGCTGCTCAAAAGGAACTTACATAAGAACCTTATGTTCAGATATAGGTCAAAGTCTGGGAACAGGAGCCTATATGTCTTTTTTAGTCCGCGTTGAAGCAGGTAATTATAATATTTCAAATTCATTAACTTTAGAAGAGATTGTTCAATATTTAGAAAAGGATGAGTTAAAGGAGCATATCTCATCAATCGACGAGGTATTTTGCGAATTAAACTATGAAATTTTGGATGATTATCAGGAAAAGAAGCTTTTAAACGGTTGTGTACTCGAATTGGAAAATAAAAATTATATTGATGGCGAGACAATTAGGGTATACAATAAGAAAAAATTGTTTATTTCTTTGGGGAAAATAACGAGCAAAAATGGAAAGGCGCTATTAAAGTCAAAAAAGTGTTTTTAGGTGAGTAGAATGCAGGTTATTTTTGGTAATGAGAACAAAACGAAATTAGTTAACTCATTAGGTGTTGGACTCGGGAACTTTGATGGTCTCCATACCGGCCATATGACGTTAATAAACACGCTGATAGAAGAAACGCGGCGTATGGGGATTGATTCGGTATTGTACACCTTTTCTAAGCACCCTGAGCATATATTAAGAAAAAAGCTTAATACTCCGCTTCTTACAACTATTAATAAAAAAATTGAAATTTTAGAGAAGACGTCTTTAGATTATATCTACTTTGACAAATTTGACGAGTCCTTTTCGAGGATTAGACCTGAAGCGTTTATTAAGGATATTCTGGTGGACAAACTAAATATAAAGCTTGCGGTCACAGGTTTTGACTACAGATTCGGCTATAAAGGACAAGGCGATGTTAACATGCTGGAGGAGGCTGGAAAAAAATTCGGTTTTAAAGTTATAATAATACCTCCTGTGAAAATCGATGGAGAAATAGTCAGCAGTACCTCCATAAGACACAGTATAGACAAGGGTAATATCGAAAAAGCTAACAACTATCTAAAAAGGCGTTATTCTATATCGGGGAAGGTTGTAAAAGGAAGGCAAATTGGAAACACGATCGGTTTTCCAACCGCCAATATCTTACCACTGGACTACATTGTAATACCTCAGAAAGGGGTTTACATTACTCAGACTTTATTTGAGGGAGAATTATTTAATAGCGTAACTAGCATTGGAATGAATCCAACCTTCAAAGATGTTTCTTCAATCAGCATTGAAACTTATTTGCTGGATTTTAATAATGATATTTATGGAAAAAACATAGAAGTATTTTTCTTAAAGCGCATAAGAAAAGAAAAAGCTTTTGGCAGTGTGGAGGAGCTTGTTAAACAAATAAAAGATGATGTTCTTTTCGCGCGGGAGTTTTTTACGCAAATTGAATCCAGAAAAATTTAATAAAATACGTATTAAGGGCGTTTTTTAATGTAAAATCTTTTTCGCAACTTATTTAGACCGCGACTTTGTGTGGTATTTTATATTTTTAACAGACTGTCTTTCAATAATTTCTGTTGAAAGTAGTATTTTTTCCTTTGGCCCTTTGGGGTTGTTTATTCTTTCAATCAGCCTTTGTACAGCCTTAGATCCCATCAATTCCTTCTGGACATTCAAGGTTGAAAGCCTTGGAGTAGTACTATGAGAAGAGTCTATATTATCAAAACCAAAAATAGAAATATCTGAAGGTATTAGATAGCCTAGGGAATTTAATATTTTCATAATTGAAATAGCTTCATAATCATTACAACAGAAGAAGGCGGATGGCATAGTCGGCAATTTTTTTATTTCATTTACCGCATCCTCAAAGCTTTCATTTATCAAAACGCCAATGCATTTGTCTGTTATGGAAAGTCTAGGATCAAATTCTATGTTATTAGCTTCATGAGCTTTCATGAAACCAAGATACCTGTCATAAAAACTTATAGCAGCCTTTATTTCACCTGAAAAGCCCAAACTCTTATGGCCGTGGTTAATTAAATACTCAGTTGCATTATAACCTCCACTTAAGTTGTCACTTAAAACATAATCAACTAAGATATCGTCATAATAATGATCAACCATAACCATAGGCATATCAAGGGATTTAAGTATTTTGGCAGTATTTCTGGAAACTCTTCCGATCGTAATTACCCCTGCAACAATTCCTTCAGTGATACACCTGGGTATTTCAAAATTTTCGTTGCCGTCATCATAAACATGCAAAATCAGGTTAAGATTATTTTTTTTGGCTTCAGCCTCTATACCAAGCTGGATAAAAGCAAAAAAACCTGTTGTATCATAGGTGCTTTTGGACTGTAAAAGGCAAATGTTATTGAGCCCAGGTTTTCTGACCTCATAACTACGGGAATCTCGTTTATATTTATAACCAAGCTGTTTAGCTGTATCTAAAACAGACTTTCTAGTTTTCTCACTAATTCCGGGCATATTTCTAAAAACCAGAGATACTGTGTTCTTAGTTATACCCAACTTTTCAGCTATATCTTCCATGCTTACCTTACCCGGCATAAATCCTCCAATAATCCCAGTTAAACAAGGGATATAAAATTTAGATTAAAAAATATTGCTATTGACCGCCTAAAAAACAATGAATAAAATGAATGATATTTTAATAGAACCACAATTAATATTACATATTTTAAAGAAAAATAGCAAATGTATAATATATTTTCTCTGTAAAATGTATTATTAATAAAGTTTTGATACTACTTTAATTGATTTAATATATTGCATAAGGGCGTTTCAAAAAATTCCTTGTTCAAGTTTTGTATGATGAGAACTCATTATATCAAGTTTTTGAAACGACCAGTTTTTTTGATACTGCATAAATGATTAATGACTTGCAGGTAAAGTTACATCCTTAATAATTCTAATGATATTATACTCTATTAAGTTAATTTTATAAAGAACAATCATTGAAACTTTTGGACAAGATATATATACTTAGAGTTAATTAAAAATGTATTTTGCTTGATTTCCTTTAAAATTGAGATTGGAGGGATATAATGGCTGAGAGCAAGATGAGCGTAGAAATAACAATAAAAGGTATTGTACAAGGAGTGGGGTTCAGACCTTTTGCTCTTAAGCTTGCCAGGTGCCTTTCAATTAATGGTTTTGTCGGCAATAAAGACAGCAGTGTTTTTATTGTTGCGGAGGGTGAAGAACATAAAATAAATGAGTTTATTGAAAGACTCAGTAAGGATGCCCCGAAAATATCAGTTATAAAAGATTTTATTGTAAATAAATGTTCAAGCAGGTGTTTTGAAAATTTCGATATTATTCCAAGCATTACAGACAATGAAGAAAGCTCTTATATATCACCGGATTTATCTATATGCAAGGACTGTAAGGATGAGTTCTTCCAAAAAGATAATAAAAGGTATTTATACCCATTTATTAACTGCACAAACTGCGGTCCGAGATTTACAATAGTAGAGGGCGTACCATATGACAGGATAAGGACAACAATGAATAAATTCAAGATGTGTTCCCAATGTCAAAATGAGTATGAAAATCCTGAGGACAGAAGATATCATGCTCAGCCTGTAGCATGCCCTGATTGCGGTCCGGCTCTGCGGATAGTTGAAAACAATGGAAATGTGATTGAGGATGATAATATTCTAAAGTATTGCGCAAAAAAAATTATGGAAGGCAAAATATTAGCCGTTAAGGGTTTAGGAGGCTATCATCTGGCTTGTGACGGCATGAACGAGGAGTCAATAATTAAGCTCAGAAAAAGAAAAATAAGGGATGAAAAGCCATTTGCAGTGATGGTTAAAGATATTAAGACCGTTATGAAATATTGCGTCATAAGCGACAGCGAAAGAAAACTACTGGAATCGGTGGCTGCGCCCATAGTTCTTTTGAGAAAAAAAGAGGGAGCCGGTATAATTGATGCTATCGCGCCGGGCAATCCGTATCTTGGCGTCATGTTGCCCTATACTCCAGTACATTTGGGGCTTTTTTGCCATATGCAAACGGATATGCTTGTAATGACAAGCGGAAACAGGAGCAGCGAACCAATTTATTACAAAGATGAGGAAGCGTTTTCAAACCTTAAAGAAATAGCGGATTTGTTTTTAATGAATAACAGGGAAATATTTATAAGGACGGACGACTCCGTAACCCGTATCATAAATGAAAAAGAAATGATATTAAGAAGGTCAAGAGGGTATGTCCCTTCGCCAATCAGCATGAAGTTGACAGGTTGCCATATGCCAAGGGTTCTGGCGTGTGGAGGAGAATTAAAAAATACCTTCTGTATCACAAAAGGCGATGAAGTTTATATAAGCCACCATATTGGAGATCTGGTAAATTCGGAAACATACGATTCATTTGAAAATGGTATTATTCATTTTGAAAAAATACTTAAAACAGATTTCGATATTGTAGCTTATGACCTGCATCCGCAGTATTTATCCACTAAATACGCCTTAAGTCTTCAAAAAAAACTGTTCCCTGTCCAGCACCATCATGCGCATATTGCTTCATGCATGGCTGAAAATCAATTGACCGGCGAAGTGATTGGAGTGGCGTTTGATGGAACGGGTTTTGGCGAGGATGGTAAAATATGGGGTGGAGAGTTTTTTACAGGAGGTTATACCGGCTTTAAAAGAGAAGCGCATTTAGAATATGTAAAAATGCCAGGCGGTGACATGGCTGTAAAAGAACCCTGGCGCATGGCTTTAAGTTATTATTGTAACAGTATTGAAGATATTTATGGTAGAATTGATTGTGGTGAGGGAAGCGATACAGAAAACAAATTATTTAAAGACATCGAAACCAATAAAATAAATACAGTTAAACTTATGCTGGAGCGCAATATAAACTGCCCTCTTACTTCTAGCATGGGAAGGCTGTTTGACGCGGTTTCAGCAATTATTGGAATAAGATATAAAGTCAGCTATGAGGGACAAGCCGCAATTGAACTGGAGCATTTAGCTGATAAAAGCTCAATAAAACCTTATAGATTTTCGTTAGAACCAATTGATGGTAAATATATCATCAGAACAAAAGAAATTATAAGTGGAATTATTGACGATTTTTTAGAAGGTCAAGATAAAGCGAGAATTTCAGCTAAGTTTCACGAGACAATCGCTTTTTTAGTTCTGACTTGCTGCGTTAAGATAAGGGAGAAGTCAGGCTTAAACAGAGTTGTGTTAAGCGGCGGGGTATTTCAGAATATTACGCTTCTTACAAGATGTATGGCATTACTTAATGATAATAGTTTTGAGGTGTTCACACACAGCAAGGTACCGGCAAATGATGGTGGACTGTCTTTGGGACAGGCGGCAATGGCTATTATGTCAAATAGATAAGGGTGTTTCAAAAAATTCCTTGTTCAAGTTTATATGACGAAAACCCATTATATCAAGTTCTTGAAACGCCCAGTTGCTAAGTTTTTTCGATACTACCTAACTCAACTTTCCCACATCATTATTATTATTGCAGCCATATACGAATAATGATACACCTATCAAATTCAGATCCAAATATATATAAAAAGCAATTAATCTT
>JAUZPS010000159.1 GCA_030705945.1 Bacillota bacterium | reverse complement strand
ATTTTTTGATACTACCTAAATTGAGATAAGTTGTAATGTGAATTCGTTTGACTTGCAGCCTGATTGTCAGTGTGATCTCTCATGAGTTATTTAATATTAATAAAGCTTTTAATATTGCCGATATTTATATAAATATTCTTTGTGAAATTTATGAATAAAAGGAGTTGCAAATTATGTTTCTAAAGCCTGGTGATGTTATATCCATAAGCCATCATTCAATGCTTGTTTTTAAGAGCGAAGTACTTATGGTTGAAGATCATGAAAGTGGTGGAGAAATGATAACTGTCAGGTTATGTAAGGAATGCGCGGGATCAATGATCTTTGAAGGAGACACCGTTGCGATATCCTTTCAAAGTGGTACTGATATATATACAACTAGCTGTCATTTTGCCAAAATTGATATTGAGAAAAATACTTTTATGCTTGTTGTTGAAAATGAAGAATATGTTATCAATAATAGAGCTTATGAGAGATATCCGGTTTCGCTCTACTCAAATATAACATTACGAAGCACTGGAGAAGAATACATAGCTGTTGTTAAAAATATAAGCTTTAAAGGTTTGATGATTTGTTT
Source organism: Bacillota bacterium (assembly GCA_030705945.1). Taxonomy (GTDB): domain Bacteria; phylum Bacillota; class Clostridia; order Acetivibrionales; family DSM-2933; genus Pseudobacteroides. The sequence goes on along the minus strand of JAUZPS010000159.1, from coordinate 8,385 downwards.
TAAAAAACTAATTGAGACTAAACAAAGTATTGATGTAAAGCTTTATTTAGATAACGATGAAGTTAGTTTATCAGCGGAGGTTGTGTGGCGGATTCAGAATGAATTTGTTTTTGATTATGGTCTAAGAATACTATATATGGAATATAGTAAGCAAAGTGAGCTGAGAAAGTACATTGAAAATTTAAAGACTAAGCAGGAAGCTTTGGTAAGAGGTAGCGTTTAGTCGGTATATAAGAATTTATAATTTATAAATTAAAGTTTAAGAATTTTCTAGAAATTTTATGGACCCTAACCAAAGAGCATTGGTCTCTATTACTTTCAAGCAAAATACCTAAAGAGTTAGCTATTTTGCTTTGGAAATAAATAAGATTAATAGCTCTTTTTACTTAATTTCCCATGTCTATAAAATTTTTTTTGCTCTTTTTTACAGTATGTTATATTATAAAATTGGAAACCATGAAATAAAATGATTAAATTGTATCAAAGGTATTATATTAAAAGCGCTATTAATCTTACATTTGACAGAGTAAAATAAGGAACGCTTTTTGTTTTTTGTGATAGGCAAATGTAAAAGTTCAATCACTTTTAATATATATATTTTGCAATAAACATTTTACATCCATTTTTTATATTGCAAAATATATACCTTGATTCATAAGTTGCGAAAAGTTCAGCTTTGATAGTAAAATGCAGATGTATTAACTGCATTATTAATGTAAAATCTTTTTCGCAACTTATATAGTAATATTTTGTATAATTTTACCACAGAATAATTATGAGGTGATTATTATTAATATAAATGGAAATATTGGGTCTCTTAAAGATTCAATCCTTTTAGAAATTGAGGGAATATATGATCTGAATTTAAGCGGTAATGATCTGATTCCTGAAGAACTTATAACAAGGCTTACCGAACTTACATATAGAATTAACCGCGAGATTGCGGTTTATCTAGATAGAAAGGGCTCCGTAATTGATATAAGCGTCGGAGACAGCTCTACGGTTTCTTTGCCCGAATTTGAAGGTAGAAAGAGTAAGATGCGTCTTTCTGGTATAAGATGTATTCATACTCATCCTAATGGCACAGGAATGCTGTCATCTGTGGATCTTAGCTCATTGTTAAATTTAAGGTTGGATGCCATGATTGCATTAGGAGTCATGGACGGGAAGTTTATCGAAGCCTATGTTTCTATACCTGCGCGTGATGAAGCAGGCGAATTCAATTTATCGGAGGTGTTCGGACCTTTTCAGGCTAATGATAAAGAATTGGATTTTCTGTTCAAACTTATTTTTGAAAGGGATAAAAATAATGCGGAAGCTTTCTATAATAACAAGCAGGAAGCGGAGAGAGCAATTCTTATAGGGTTGGAAACCTTATCAGGACGTATGATCGGGAAAAAGAGCGAAGCTGAGAGATCCCTCGATGAGCTAGAAGAGCTAGCGTTTACCTCAGGAGCAATAGTCTTAGATAAAATATTGCAAAAGAAACCAGTTAAGGACCCGGCATATTATATTGGACGCGGAAAAGCTGAAGAAATAGGGTTGTTATGCCAGGCGGCGAATGCGGATACATTGATTTTTGATGTGGAGCTATCCGGGGCTCAGGTAAGAAATATTGAAGAGGTGACAGGCGCAAAGGTTATTGACAGGACAACACTTATCCTTGATATATTCGCTCAAAGAGCGCGTTCTAAAGAAGGTAAACTCCAGGTTGAATTAGCGCAGCTTAAATACAGGCTGCCAAGACTTATCGGCTTGGGTGGACAGCTCTCAAGATTGGGAGGCGGAATCGGTACTAGAGGACCTGGTGAAAAAAAGCTTGAGGTTGACAGGCGACATATCAGAAGGAGGATTTCATTTCTTGAGTCCGAACTTGATCAATTAAGTGTCAGAAGGAGTCGCGCTAGAGAGACAAGAAAGAAGAATACAGTACCTACGATAGCCCTCGTTGGATACACAAACGCAGGCAAATCAACTCTTATGAATACTCTTTGTCAATCGGATGTATTCGCGGAAAATAAGCTTTTTGCAACACTTGATCCTACTACCAGAAAATTAAACCTGCCTGGTGGGAAAAACGCTTTATTGGTTGATACCGTCGGGTTTATAAGAAAGCTTCCCCATGATCTGGTTGAGGCGTTTAAGTCAACGCTTGAAGAGGTAGTCTTTGCGGATATACTTGCAATTGTTGTAGATATTTCGAGCGAAGAGTCTGAAGAACAACTGACAGTTGTAAGAGGTATTCTTGAGAATCTGGAAGCGCTTAATAAGCCTTTGTTACTTATTTTGAACAAGGTCGATCTTGTAAATGGGGAAATACACATTAGTAAGCTGGGAAATGATTGTAAAGTTTATGAGGTTTCCGCGATCACCAGACAAGGAATTGATAAGCTTTCAGAGGGAATTTCAGAACTTCTGTCCGAAAATGAAATCAGTGTCGAATTGATTATTCCTTATAATGAAGGGTGGGTTTTACCCTATTTATATGACAATGGAAAGGTATTAGAAACTGATTATATAGAGGCTGGGATCAGGACGAAAGGTATTATTAAAAAAACGAAGCTGGAAAAAATAAAAGATTATATTGAGTAAATAAGGGCGTTTCAAAAAATTCCTTGTTCAAGTTTATATGACGAAAACCCATTATATCAAGTTTTGGAAACGACCAGTTGCTAAGTTTTTTTGATATTACCTAAATTGACTATTTTATGCTTTACATCCATTAAAAATAAATAAATATTAACTATTAATTGAATTAATATGTAAAGAATAGTAATATAATATATAATAGAATGTTTGCTAGAACTTGCATTAAATTCACTGAAGTTTTATTCTCACAAACTTAGGTTTTAGGTGTAAATACTTGTTTTACACCATGAAATACATATTGCAGAATATAAATGAAAGGGGTTTTATTTATGCTTGTTAGAAATTGCGCAGGTGGAGTAGTATTCTATAACAACAAGGTTTTTATTTTGAAGAACGAAAAAGATGAGTGGGTTTTACCGAAGGGGGTAATACGGCGAGGAGATTTATCCAGTGAAGTAGCAATTAAGCGGGTCAGCGAGGAGGCTGGAATAGAAGCCGAAATTGTATCCACTGCTGGAAGCACAAATTATGAATTCTTTTCAGTAACACGTCAGAAACCTGTCTGTAACAAAATTACTTGGTATATTATGAAATCCCTTAATGAAAATTATGAAATAAATAGAGAAGAACAATTTACTGATGGCGGCTATTTTGAAGTTGAAGACGCGATACGGCGGATTACTTATAGCCAGGACAAATCTCTATTGAATCTCTCTTTTAAAAAATTTAAGGAAATAGACTGTGAGTTAGATAGTATAGCTACATAGGATGAACCTTGCGTGAAAGTAAAAAATTATTAAAAATATACAGTAGTTCTATTATAATTCAATAAATAATGTTAATATAAATGATATAAGCAATTATAAATTGCGCTAGTTATTTGCGTTATATAAGGGCGTTTCAAAAAATTCCTTGTTTTTATATAATGTTGATGTGATTAGCGCAATTTACTGTTAACCAGCCATATAGTTGAAACAAGTTCGTAAGGGCTAGACACTTTTTTACGACTAGTAATTCCTCTGGCTCATACGATATAGAATGTATAAAAGTTATACCCAAATGATAAACGCAATTTTATTAATAACAGGAGAGAAAAGTGGTTAAGGAGTATAAAACAGTTTTAAATGAAGCAGCTGCTGAAATAGAGGAGAAAAAATCAAGGTTTATAGCAACAGTTAAACCAATTAAAACTGAAGATGAAGCTATAGAATTCATAAACAAGTTAAAGGCAAATTATTGGGATGCTACTCACAATGTATACGCTTATTATATTGGTGGTAATAATATAATACAGAGGTTCAGTGATGACGGAGAGCCTTCCGGTACGGCGGGAATGCCAGTTCTTGAAGTGATAAAAAGAACAGGATTGCAGGATGTTGCGGTTGTTGTAACAAGGTATTTCGGCGGTACGCTCCTTGGAGCCGCCGGTTTGATAAGGGCATACAGCAAGAGCGCGGCGGCTGGTATTGACGCGGCTTATATTGCGCGAAGGGAGCTTTGCCGGGAAATAAATATTATTGTTGAGTATACAGGCTTTGGCAAGGTGCAGAATATGCTTATTGCCGGGGGGTATATCATAAAAAATATAATTTATGAACAGGATGTGGAGCTAAGCGTCTATATTCCTGTAGACATTAAAGAGGAGTTTATCGACAAACTCACTGAGCTTACCAATGCGAGGGCTATTGTTGATTTGAAGGGCGAGTTGTTTATTACAGTCGATCAGAACGGTAAAATAATATTATAAAGGACATAGGTGATGAAATTATGTTGGAAGAAATGATGCTTGAGAAAAAAGTTTGGGCAGTTGTCGGAGCAAATAATGATCCTAAGAAGTATGGGAACATGATCTATAAAAAGCTTAAGTCAAAGGGTTATAAGGTGTACCCTGTAAATCCGGGATATGAAGCTGTTGAAGGAGATCCGTGTTATAAGAACCTATCCTCATTGCCGGAAAAACCTGATGTGATTGATATGGTCATATCGCATAAGCGAGGAAAACCTGTCCTTGAAGAAGCGGCAAGTCTGGGAATACAGAATATCTGGCTGCAGCCTGGCACATATAACGATGAAATTATGGATTTCATCGCAGAAAAAGGATTGACAGCTGTTCAGGCATGTGTTCTTGTCGCTTTGGTATAACTTGGTTCTTCAAATGAATATATATCGGAAAATTCAATATTTATAGCTTCTATAATTTTATGTTGATTATTATTGCATGATGGGCTTGGTTCATTGAATGTCTCGCTTAATCCTAGAGGAAGTTCTATAATAAATTCACTGCCTTTATTTTCTTCACTTATCAGCCTTATATTGCCATTATGCATGGTGACAAAGGATTTGACAAGTGAAAGACCTATCCCGCATCCTTCATTTTCTCTTGTGAGGCAGGTGTTGCTTTGCTTGAAGCGTTCGAATATTTCATTATGGAGATTCTTGGGTATACCTGGTCCTGAATCCTTTATGGAAATAATCACTGAGTGTTCTCGTTTATTGATATTTACCAGGATTTTACCTCCTGTGGGAGTGAACTTGATAGCGTTAGAAAGCAGATTGAGTATGATTCTTTCGATTTTATCCACATCGACTGCGGTAAATATTTCTTCTTCATCTGTGTCGAATTCAAGGATTAATCCCTTCTGCCTTGAGTAAGGCGCAACGGATTGGACGATCTCTTCAATAAGATAGACTATATTGCAGTTTACGGTATTGAGCTTTATAAAGCCCGAGTCCATTTTAGATATATCGAGCACGTTGTTAATTAGTCGAAGAAGGCGGTAACAGTTATGCTTTATGGTTTTATAATATTTTGAAGTTTTTCTGTTATCGTTTGAGTATGGCGGAGATTTTGCGTCAATTAACTGAATAGCTCCTAATATTATGCTAATTGGGGTTTTTAGTTCATGAGAAATATTGTAAAAGAATTCGGTCTTCTTTTTATCATTTTCTATTAACATTTTATTGAGGTTGGTCAATTCATCAATAAGTTTTTTTTGCATTTGAGGATCTTCATAACCTTCTCCGTTTTGCGCGTCTGATCCAGAGCTCAGTTTATTTGAAGAAGAATTTTTTATATATTCTATTGCAAAAGCAGCTATAACAAAAAGCGCAAGAAAAACATACTCAAAGATTATAAAAATTCCTGATATATCCATTGCTCTGTTGATTTGAATGAAAAAGATCGTAAAGGATAAAATAAGGAAAATTATTATTATAAACGATGCAAGTATTTTGTATGGATAGTTTATAGAGTTAAAATGATTAATTCTTTTAAACATACTAGTAACTCCTTTGTTAACCATAAAATAACATTTATATAATACAGAATCTTATGTCTATTGTAAATATATTTCTCAAAATATTATATTAACTATTAATTGTAGTAAAAATAATACAATGGAAAAAAATACAAGATACACAAAATTTATTTATAAAAATAAAAAACGACTTTATTAATTTATGTTTTTAAATTATAATTTATAACGTGTTATTTTAATCGGATATTATTTAAAGTATTTTATGGGAGGTATATTATGTCCGGACATTCGAAATGGGCTAATATTAAAAGGAAAAAGGAAAAGACAGATTCTCAGAAGGGTAAGCTGTTTACAAAGCTAGGAAGGGAGCTCGCTGTTATTGTAAAGCAGGGGGGACCTGATCCTGAAGCAAACGCCAAGTTAAAGGATGCTATAGCTAAAGCAAAAGCTTCTAATATGCCTAATGACAATATAATGAGATGTATTAAAAAGGCTTCCGGCGAACAGGATGGGGCCAATTATGAAGAAATAAACTATGAGGGCTATGGTCCCGGAGGAGTAGCTGTTATTGTTGAAGCTGTGACTGACAATAAAAACAGAACAGCTGGAGACGCCAGACACTATTTCGATAAATTCGGAGGAAATCTTGGAACTACAGGATGCGTTTCCTTTATGTTCAGTAAAAAGGGCATCATAATGATCGAAGCGAGCAGCAATATAAATGAAGATGATCTTATGATGGAAGCTATTGAAGCTGGAGCAGAGGATTTCAAAGCTGAAGAAGAATATTACGAGATAACAACTTCAGTTGAAGAATTTTCAGCTGTAAGACAAGCTCTTGAACAAAAGGGTTATGAGTTTATTGAAGCAGAGCTGACAATGATTCCCACAACTATGACAAAACTTGAAGATGCGAAGCAGATTGAGTTTATGGATAGGCTCATTGAGCGCCTTGAAGATATGGATGATGTACAGAACGTATATCATAACTGGGATATGCCTGATGAAGAAGACGAAGATTAAGGGAGTTTCAAAAAATTCCTTGTTCAAGTTTTGTATGATGAAAACTCATAATATCAAGTTTTTGAAACTCCTAGTTGACCAGTTTATTTTTTAATACTACTTAATTGAAAGAGCGTTCGAAATTGATTAACAAGACTTTTATTTTAGGGCCAATACAGATGTTGGCGTCAGCGCTTTTCTTTGGCGTAATGACTTATTTTGCAAAGCTTGTATCAGTTGATATATCAGGGTCGGAAGTGGCGTTTTTCAGACTTTTGTTTGGAGTCGCCGTTGTATTGATTCTGGCATTAACAGGTGTTATTGACATTTCTTCTAAAAATAAGGGCTTATTGATTGCGAGAGGCGTGTTCGGCGGAAGCGCCGTGATATTGTTTTTCCTAGGTCTTGCTAATGGCTCTCTCACAAATAGTACAGTGCTCAATAACACCAATCCCATTTTTGCCGCAATGATATCAGCAGTTATTTTAAAAGAAAAAATTACGATTAAAATGACTGGGAGTATTTTAATCGCATGTCTTGGGATAGTTGTTCTCTTCTGGCATAATATTAATGCGATAAAATGCGCTGACTTGTTTTCTCTTGCGTCAGGTTTTCTTGGAGGGTTTGCAATAACAAGTGTGCGCCAGCTCAGGAAACGCAATGAGTCTGCATGGACCATATTTTTTTATTTCTGCATATTTGGTCTTATCGCTTCCCTTATATTTTCCATCACAAGTTGGAAATGGCCAACTCCTACTCAGTATTTGCTTCTTTTATTAACCGGATCATTTGGGTTGCTAGGTCAGGTTATGATGACATCAGCCTATAAATATTGCAAAGCAGCCCTTGGAGGCGTTTTGTCCATGAGTACCTGTGTATTTTCAGCTTTCCTTGGAATTCTCTTTCTTAATGAGACGCCAACACTACTTGAGCTTGTAGGAGCAATTCTTATACTATCGGCAAGCGTACTTGCGGTTCTATTTGAAGAACCTTCGGGAAATATTTAGTTAAAAGTCCAAAACTTTAAGCAAAAAACAACTTCTATTCTCATATAATCTTATCAGTAAAACATAGAGATAACCAAATGTGAAATTAGTTTTATCCTAAATAAGTTGAGAAAAAGATTATACATTAAAAATGCAGTTAATACGTCTGCATTTTTACTATCAGAGCTGAAATTCTCGCAACTTATGAATCAAGGTATTTATTTTGCAATATAAAAAATGGATGTAAAATATTAATTGCAAAATATATAGTTGCGCCGAACAGCCGAAAAAAGGCTTTCCAAAGCGAACTGATATAAAACTTTACAGTTGGGTATCTATAATAGAGGTAATGTATGATTATAATTTCCCAAATTTCCGGATTTTGGCTTGAAGATGACACCCCACTAATTAACATAACAGGAAAATGGTTAAAAGAATTTGGATTTGATATAGGAAAAAATATTGTCATCGAAGCGGTAAATAACCAAATTACAATAAAAGTAGCAAGTGATACAGAATAACGATACAGAATTACATAAAAAAATTTATAT
>JAUZPS010000158.1 GCA_030705945.1 Bacillota bacterium | reverse complement strand
TACTATCACATTGCTGATTGTCCTAGTAAGAAATCCGGTTTTACTGATCTGAATGTTATATCCTGAGGTGTTCCCGGTCAAGCCCGTTATTTCAAAATATCCATTTGAATCAGTAAGAGCAGAAATCTGCTTTCCAACAACCTCAACTTTAAAGCCTGACTTTAATACTGCTGCTGTTGAAGCTGAAAAACTGAAATCCGGACTTATATAACCGCTCAACTTATAGTCCGGGGCAGCTTTCATGGTCAATCCGTATCCAAATGGATAAAGGGGCGTCTTGCCGTCGCCTTCATTTACAGGAATCTGCGAATTGCTTGAAGGCCATGACATAGGCAATTTACCTGTGAAATCATAGTCGCCGAATAATACATCAGAAACGCCATTGCCTTCTGTGCCAGGCAGCCAGGCTGCAACGAACGCGGCTGAATCCTTTATCTGGTCAGTTACAATCATGGGTCTTCCAGAAACAAGCACAACTACCATCGGAACCCCTGAGCTCTTGACATTATTTATTGTCTGAATATCATCTGACGATAAGGACAAATCTGTTTTATCACCGTTTCCTTCAGCATAAGGAGTTTCCCCGACAACGACAATTGCAACGTCATGTCCCTGAGCGCCGAATCCACCCGAATTGAAATCCACTGTCGAGCCTGAGCTTACCGCGCTTTTTATTCCCTGAAGGATTGTTGTTCCGGGGTCTATACTTCCACTTTTTCCCTGCCACGTTATGGTCCAGCCACCGCATTGATTACCAATGTCATCGGCATTTTTGCCTGCTACAAATATTTTCTTACCACTCTTTGGCAATGGTAAAATATTTTTATCATTTTTTAATAAAACCAGGGATTTTCTTACCGCTTCTCTCGCAACAGCCCTGTGTTCCGCAGAACCTACGGAAGACATAAGGGATCTGTTGCAGTATGGATTTTCAAATAAACCTAATTGGAACTTTACTCTCAGAATTCTTGTTACGGCATCATCAATCCTTGATATAGAAACTTCCCCTGTTCCTACCATTTCTTTGAGGTAAGAAATTATAGCCTTCCAGTTCTTTGGCTCCATATACATATCTATACCTGCGTTTACCGACGCTTTGACACAATTTCTTAAACTGCTCTTGTCATAGTCTTCGATGGCTTGATAATCTGTTACAACAAAACCGTCAAACTTCAATTCCCCTTTTAAAATATCTGTAATAATATGCTTATTCTCATGGCATTCTACACCGTTTATACTGTTATAAGAAATCATAACAGTTCTTGCTCCCGCTTTTATTGCGTCTATATAAGGAGGAAGGTATTTACTTCTTAATTCATCCTCAGTCATAACTGAGTCAGTGGCGTTTACGCCATTTGTTGTCGCTCCATCCCCTATATAATGTTTTATACAAGCTAAAACCTTATCTTGCTTTAGGAGGTCGTTAGGGAAATTTTCGCCTTGAAAACCTTGTGTGGCAGCGACGCCTAATTTTGAAACAAGCGCCGTATTTTCGCTAAAGCCTTCGTAGGTCCTTCCCCACTTCTCATTCTGAGGAACAGCAATACATGGCGCAAAGGTCCAGTGAATTCCTGTTGCCCTCACTTCATTTGCAACAACCGCCCCGACTCTCTTTACAAGATCAGCATCTCCTGTGGCTCCCAGACCTATATTATGAGGAAAAATAGTAGCGCCATATAAATTACCATGGCCATGGACAGCATCTATCCCATATAAGAATGGAATCTGCAGGCGTGTTGACATAGCTCCCCTCTGGAAGGTGTCTATCATATCACACCAACCTGTTGGAGTATTTGGTGAAGGAACATTTCCCCCGCCGCTTAATATAGATCCTAAAAAGTAATTCTTCATATCGTCTGCAGTTGCTGTATTTCTTTCAGCTTGCATCATTTGCCCTACCTTTTCATCAAGAGTCATTCTTGAAAGCAGGTCCTTTACCCTCGCTTCAACTGGCTGGCTAGGGTCCTGATAAATATTTACAGCCGCGGCGCTAACGGGCATGTAGACAAATATCAGACTAGAAACTATTATTGTTGACAGCAAAACAGACAGTACACTTATTGATCTTTTTCTCATTTTCTCTCCTATTAACATCTTTTTGTCCTCTCTCTACTTTAAAATAAACTTGAACAAAGAATTTTTTGAAACGCCCTTAATCATTACATTATTTAAGTCTTAAAAATACCGTTTGACATTTCTTTGCCAAATGGATGATTAAAGGATTTTTAATCTTAACACCTCCGTTTCCTAAGTTACAAAACATTTTTCCCCAATCATAACCCCGCTCTGATTCTGTAACTTGAACAAACCTGAATTTTTACGGGGTTTAATCAGTTCTATTCATATGAAATAACTGTAAATATATTGTATAGGGATAATGTGAAGATTATATCGGAGAATATATAAATGAAACTACATAACTAATAGAAATATTACCATTTTTCCAATTACATTTTAAATTTTATCACTTAAAGATGAATTTTTCAATCGCAACTTAAAATTGCCAATAATAATAGCAAATGCTATAATGAGTTTTAATCTTACAAAACTTGAACAAGAATTTTTTTAAAACACCCTTAATTAAATTAAAAGGAGTAATTCAGCAATGAAGTACCTGAGGATTTTATTAATATTTATACCTCTAAGCATAATTTGTAAAGTATTCAAGCTTAGCGAGCTAATGTTATTCATTTCTTCCGCCTTAGCCATAATTCCTTTAGCGGGTGTTATGGGTGAAGCGACAGAAGAAATAGCAGCATTTTCCGGCCCTCGTATAGGAGGTTTTCTCAATTCAACTTTTGGTAACGCTACTGAACTTATCATTTCTTTCTTTGCTCTTAAAGAAGGCCTGTTTGATATCGTAAAGGCTTCAATTGCCGGCTCTGTAATCGGAAATATACTGTTAGTTCTTGGGGCAAGCATGTTTACAGGCGGTCTCAAGTTCAAAAGACAGACCTTTAATAAAAATGCGATTGAGGTATCATCAAGCATGCTTCTATTTGCAGTCATAGGTCTTGTTGTTCCGGCAATATTCACTCATACATTAAACCCTGAACTTTTAAATACCTCCCGTTATGAAAGACTTAGCATCGGAATTGCAGCGTTGATGTTTTTAATATATGCCTGCGGCTTGTATTTTTCATTTTATACCCACAAGGATATATATGGAACTGAGCACGATGAAGCCGCTATTGCAAGGTGGAGTCTTAAAAAGTCAATATCAATACTGGTTCTGGCAACAGTAGCTATTGCGCTAGAAAGTGAGTTTTTAGTAAGTTCTGTGGAATCTGTAACTAAATCCCTTGGTATAAGCGAGGTCTTTGTTGGCATTATTCTGATCCCCATAATTGGTAATGCCGCCGAACATAGCACCGCAATTTTAATGTCCATAAAAAACAAAATGGACGTTGCGATTGAGATAGCTATTGGCTCAAGTTTGCAGATTATTTTATTTGTAGCTCCCTTGCTTGTTTTCATAAGCCTCTTATTTAAGCCAATGGATATGATATTTAACGAGTTTGAGCTCATATCAATGTTTGTGGCGGTTCTTATAGCAAATAAGGTTTCTAGCGATGGAGAATCAAATTGGCTTGAAGGGCTTCAACTTATGGCTGTATACGGCATTATTGCAATATCATTTTTGGTGCTTGGATAAATTTAATAAGGTAGTATCAAAAAATAAACTGGTCAACTGGGAGTTTCAAAAACTTGATATAATGGGTTTTCATCATACAAAACTTGAACAAGGAATTTTTTGAAACTCCCTAAAACAAGGCGCATCCAACAACTGTTGGCTGCGCCTTTTCATTTTGTTTTTTCTATATTTATATTTCCCTTTTAAAAGCTCGAGAACTTACGGTTCAATGCCGCTGATAAGCTTTCCGTTCATATATAGAGTGACCCTATTCCAATCCGTATAATTATTTGCAGATGAGTTGTATGAATAATCTCCGGTTTGTTCATATTCTGTCCAACCTTCCTTTGTAAACCTGGTCTGAACCTCTATACTTCTACCCGGATCCAAATTCCCCGCCTTTGATGTAAAACCTATCTCAGCATAACAATCCGCTTTATTTTTTGATCCATTAGTTTTTAAAAACTTGCCTGTCACAGCGTCGTTTCCTACTGTAGACCAATCACACCAAAAGATTTGCTTTTTACCGTCATCCGAAGTCAGGTAATATCTGAATTTTACATCAGATAATTTAACGCTTGAACTACCTGTATTAGTGAGCTTAAATTTGGAGGCTATTGTATTTGTCTTAGCAGCCGGTACCGAATTAAAGAACTGCAGGTCAAGAGCGCCCGAATTTCCCACATTGGAACTGTTACCCTTAGAGCTGCTGCTCTGATTATAATTTGGAGCATTGTTATTCTGGTTATTATTATTTTGATTACTGTTATTTGAAGCAGAAGTGTCTTCCTGCTGATTGGATGAATTCCTCACGGAATTATCCTTTGATTTTGGAATTTCGCCCGGCTCAAGACCTCCTACTTTAACTGCTCCATCGTAAACAGGCATTTTCTCAGTCTTAATTGTTGAACCTTTTGACAATCCTTTGAAAGAATAGTCATTTTCGGGGTTAAATTGACCTCCGCCGCAAAAATAAATATGGTACATCGCGTTAGCCATAGCGATATCAGCCTGAGCCCAAAACCTGTGATACTTCATTTCCGGAGCAGTACCGTTCTTTATAGCTTCTTCAACTTTAGGAAAATCCGGATCTTTTTTGTAATCGGGTCTCATATCCAAAAATGTCATACCATTTTTTATTTCTGCGCCCTGTCCGTTTTTGCCGTTAAAATCCTTAGGAATATAAACTTCATCATTAAACCTTTTATAATCGGCTCTTTTTTCAGATACCGCAATTCCCTTGTCATCTCTGTAATTCTTCCACATCCTGTCAAGCAGTTCTTTCGCCATGTTTTTTGCTTCTTCCTTAACAGTTTTGGAATGCTTTTCGTATGCTGCCGCGTAATATATGAGAGCCTTTGCGTAAGCCGCTGTCACACCTACGTCAACGGTCCATGAAGTGACCTTGCAGTGAAGGTTGGAATTATCTGTGGGCGCGCCCTTCCAACTGTCCGGCTGTCCGCTCCATTCCAGATCGGACGGAATCTTATAGGTTCCATCGCTTTCAAGCTTCGTCTCGCTCATAGCCCATTTAGCCCATTTATCGCAAAGCGCCTTAGCCTTTTCGTCACCTGTAATATAATAATATTCCATAACTCTTTCCATGGACCAGGCCTGGAACCCAAACCAGTTGTTGCTTGGAGGATCGTGATATACCGGCTGCCAATCATATATCATATCATAAAAAGTACTTGACCCTTCAGGATATTTGGAATACTTTCCTTCCCAGCTGTTCGTTACGCCTCCTGCAATAGCTCCCTCAGAGCTTTGAAGATATTGGTACAATTCTAACTGACGCTCAAGACTCTTCGTCCAGTCTGTCTGGCCCTGCTGAGACTTTGGTTTTAACGCCGGTTCATTTGCTAAAGCCTGCGCGGCAACCACATTCTGATAGCCCTGATGACTGTGCGAGCTTCCGATTCTCCAACTCCAGCTGCCTCCTGTATCTCCTCCCCAAGAGGTATACCAGGACAAAAGATAATGGCAGCTGTCATACCCTGTTCCAGCTTTACCATTATTCTGGGTCCCTATAGGTCTGAAATACTTGTCAAACATGGTATATCTCAGATAATCTCCCATTTTTGCGGCTTTATCAAGGTAAGGCGCAATTTCTGAATCCTTACCCTGTTCCTTCGACCAAAGATATGCCCAATATGATGCCTGAACCTGTCTGGCGTCGGCGTCAGACGCTGATGTATATCTCCACTGCTTTGAAGGTTGGCCAAACTTGCCAAATATCTGTAAAAAGCCGCCGTTTTGCGCGCCCCATTTGAATTCTTCCCATGAGGGGTGAGGAACAGTTTCCCAGACCGATTCCTGAGCGCCTCTCTGATAGGTATTTATATAAGAATTTTTACTGACCCCATCAGCATGATTACCGTATTTATACCAATTGTCTGTATCCAAAAGCCAGTGCATTTGGTATATAGCCTTGGAGCCGTAAGACGCCGCGAGGTCATCGGAAATAGGATCAACACCCGTTGGAGCGCCGTCGACGCCTTGATTTGGGTAATCCTGAGGCGTATCTTCTTCTGTAGCAAAAGTTGCGGGTTTTGAATTCTGATATGTATTTGCTCCTGGCTGGTCCTTGACAGGATCAGGGATTATGTACTTTTCTGTTTTATCCCACGCATCCTTGAAATAGCTCCAATCTCCGGTCATTCTCCCGTATGTAGCATTAAGCCACGTCATAAAACTGAAAGCTTCGCTGGTTGATAGATGCCCGTAATCAGGAGCTTCCACCATTAATGTTTCAATAGAATGATAAGGAACCCCGTCGGGACTTAAGTACCCTTTTTTCTGAATATCATCGAATAATTCCATAAATCTTTGACTGTATTCGCTTTTTCCTGAACTTGTAGCCGACCCTGAAGGGTATTTAGCCTTATCAGACGCATCCGCTTTTTTATCGCCTTCGGCTGGAGCTATCAGTTCCTTTACCAGTAGAGCTAGCAAAAGAACCAATACAAGTGATAAAAATACAATGGCAAACTTTTTAATTTGCTGCCTGCTGGACTTGTTTTGATTATTCAATTTCATTTTCTTTCCCCTTTAATTTCACACAATAGACTATAGCTTTTTTCGCGCCATTTATATCTTAAAATCATAATTAATCTATTATATTGCAATATCTATCTATTATTTTATCCATCATTTCATCCCATTCATGATCAACAACACATAATTCAGGATGCGCTTGGAACCATTCAACTGATTTTCTGACACCTTGCTCAAAGCCAACAGTTGCCTTGAACTCAGGAACAAAACGTTTAATTTTGCTGTTATCAAATATTGCGCTTTCCGCTTTATCCCCTATAAGACTCCCATAGCTGT
Source organism: Bacillota bacterium (assembly GCA_030705945.1). Lineage (GTDB taxonomy): Bacteria > Bacillota > Clostridia > Acetivibrionales > DSM-2933 > Pseudobacteroides. The sequence continues at coordinate 2,032 of JAUZPS010000158.1, read as the reverse complement.
CCGGCGACAATTTGGATATAAAATCTGAAGCAATATGTATTATATCTGGTTTAACTCCTGCCGCTTTTCCTATAAGCTCATATATCATATTCCAAGTGAGAACCTCATCTGAGGTAATATGAAAAGCATGCCCAATTGCTTTTGAATTGCCCATAAGCCCGACAAAACCTTTTGCAAGGTCCGTATTGTGAGTAATAGTCCATAGTGAGGTTCCGTCTCCGTGAACTATAATCTTTTTGCCTTTTCTCATTCTGTCAATAATTGACCATGGTTTTTGCCAGCTATTTAATGCTGCTGGAATCATCTGACGCCCATACGTCAAGGAAGGACGTACAATAGTGGCTGGAAATCCATTACTTCGATACTCATCAATCAATAATTCTTCACACGCGATCTTATCCCTTGAATACTGCCAGAAGGGATTTGAAAGCGGCGTTGACTCGGTTATTATGTAATCTGTTGAAGGCTTCTGGTAAGCCGATGCGGAGCTTATGAAAATATATTGGCCTGTTTTTTCCTTAAACAATTGAAGATCCGTTTGAACATGTTCAGGAGTGAAAGCTATCCAATCAACAACCACATCAAAATCGTATTTCCTTAAGGCCTCAGTAACGGCTGCCTTATCCCTTATGTCACCCTGAATAACTTTTGCTCCATCGGGAAAATATATGCTTCTGTTGCCTCGATTAAGAAGATGCAAATCAATACCTTTCGCAACTGCCAGCTTTGAAACAGCCTCGCTTATAATTCCTGTGCCTCCTATAAACAATGCTCTCATTAATACCACCTCATAATTAGTGTTTATTTCTCAACTATCTTGTCGTCAATTTGTTTATCCGAGCCAACCAAGCCCATTTTCTATGCAGCCTTTTAAGGCGCTTCTGTACATATGAATAGTCTTTAATCGCTAAATCAAACATTTCTAAAGCCTTCTTCTTATTCCCGTTCTTTTTGTATACCTTACCCAACCTATAAAAGTTTTCTGTGTTAGAGAATCTCTCCAAGGATTTTTCCAGTTTATCGATTGTTTCTAAATCAGATTTTTTAGAACTTAATTCATATCTTATAAGATAGATATATGGAAGACCAAATATAACTGAATTGTCCATTTCAAGAGCTCTTATCAGCTCTTCTTTTCCTTCTTCATCTCTTCCAAGCTCCATCGAGGACATCCCCTTATAAGCGTGAAGCCGCGGAGAATTATCGATTCTTTCATGCGCTTTGTCAAGCTGCTGTATAGCTTTTTCATACTTTTTACTTTCGAAGTAAAGGACACCAAGTTCCATTGCGCTGTTTGCATTAGAAGGATTAATCCTTAATTCAAATAATAACGATTTAATTCGTCTCCTTCTCTTAATAGGGTCTAAAATGCCGCCTGATATAAAGTTAAAAAACATCCTGTCTATTATTAAATATGCAACAAAAAGTATTATTATTGTAACAATAAAGTTACCTGTTAACAAATTAAGTATATAAAATAGAATCCAAAATTTCATTTTGTACCGCCTTTATATTATTTATTATTTATAGATAACCACCATATTAGGAAAGAATTTGTTTCTATATAAAAAGCAATTAATCTTTTACATTTGCCTATCACAAAATAACGTTAAAGCGTTCGTTATTTTGCTCCGTCAAATGTAAGATTAATAGTGCTTTTTATATATATAAGTTGCAATATAAAAAATGGATGTGAAACTGTTTATTGCAAAATATATATTGATATAACCAAGGAATTTGATGATGTTATTTTATCACAATAATAAATAAAAGGGTACTACAGGATTATTACTCAGGATTTTACTCAAGATTTTGACCGGCAATTCAATAATGCAGTATCAAAAAGAAAGATTATATGCTTGGTGTTCCAAAAACTTGATATGATGAAAACTCACCATATCAAGTTTTTGAAACGACCAGTTATTTTTTTGATACTACCTTATCAGACTCTTCTGAAGTACAAGACATATACCGGCAGCGCTATAATCGCGATACCCAATATGAAAATCATAATTGCTCCTAGCTTATTCTT
>JAUZPS010000157.1 GCA_030705945.1 Bacillota bacterium | reverse complement strand
ACGATGATCCAGTTGGAAACTGTCCCGGCCCGGAAACAATGGAGAGCTTGACATCAGGTGAATTGCTGATCTGTGTCCCTGCCGAATTAACAACCTTGACAATCAGCTGACAATCATCGGTACCATCATTTGTAATTGTTGTCTTATCTGCAGTTAATTTCAAGCCTGAAGCAGTTCCTGCAGCTGGCCAAGTTGGCGGGGCAATTTTAAGATATTCGTTACGGTACCAGTACCAGCTGCGTTTAGGTAATCTGAAGTAGTCAACCATACCCATTTTACCCATGTCTCCTTGTATACTGCCATGATCAAACCCGCACCAAAGAGACTGACCTGAACGCCAAGCATATTCAACATTCTGACAGTCGCCGAAGTTTGCGGAGTAATTGCCTGGGCGGTCAGTGACGTGACTTCCATATTCAGCAACCAGATTAGGAATTCCTGGATTTATATATAACTTTGCTCCATCGCCATTATATCCGGCAACATCAGCCAGCTTGTCAAAATCACTTCTTTGGGTTCCACCAAGGCCGGCAGGTCTGGTAGGGTCTTGGGTGTGAGTTAATGATACCAATGACTTAACCAAAGTCTTACAACGGTCCATTTGGTCAGTAAAGAATAATTCATTTCCCATACTCCATACTATAATACTTGGATGATTCCTGTTTATTCGAATCATTTCCTGTAATTGTTGCTTAACGTTATTTTCAAAATTCGTCCAGTTGGCGCTGTTGGGAGGATAAGCGCTGGCTTTCCAATTGGCTCCGCTCTCAGGCCCCATTGTTGAACCCCATAAATCCAGCTCCGACCAGAATAAAACGCCTAATTTATCACAAGACTCAGCAAAAAACGGGCTATGAGGATAATGCGAGCCTCTTATAAAATTCATACCGCAGTCTTTAATGAGTTTTACATCCCTGTTAATACCAGTGACGGTAACCGCATCGCCCCATCCGGCATGGTCCTGATGAACGTTTGCGCCGCGTAAGAACACATGTTTTCCATTCAGGAAGAAACCCTGGTCAGCAGTGAACTTAAGCCATCTCATACCAAATGGCGTTGTAAAATCATCTACCGGAACATTATTTTTATAAACGGTAGTATAAGCAGTATACATATACGGGTCTTCCGGACTCCATAAATGAGGATTGCTGATGGCGGTACTGGTCTGATCAAAGGTATATGTAGCGCCTGCTGCAATGCTATAATTTGATTGCATTGTGGTAACCACTGTCTTAGCAGCATCGACAATGGTGGTCTTTACAGTACAGTTTTGAGAAGCGCTGCTATCGTTTTTGACTTCAGTTTTCATATTGACATTAGCGGAGCTTGCCGAAATGGTGGGTGTAGTGGCAAAAGTTCCGTACCATGTGGTATGGAGAGGATCTGTTAACACAAGATATACATTACGGTAAATGCCGCCGTTAAAATTATGTTCTCCAGCTCTGGGGGCAATCTCTGCGTTCCACAGGTTATTTAAGCGAACTGCCAGTACATTGTCACCACTGTGCACATAATTTGTTATATCGAGGGAAAAGCCGGTATAACCGCCTTTATGAGTTCCTACCAAAGTGTTGTTGACATAAACCTCAGCAACCTGAAAAGCAGCTTCAAATTCCACTGATATACGTCTCGAGGTCCATGTTGAATCAATATTCAAATGTTTTCTATACCAACCGTATCCAACATAAAAGGTTGATTCCGCAAAATAAGGGATGCCAAAAGAATGCGGCAAACCGACAGATGACCATGAACTATCATTATATGTGGTACTTTGCGCTCCGCTCTGGTCCCCTAATTTAAATTTCCAATCACGGTTAATATTCATCTTCACACGATTGGTCGCTTCCGGGGCATACTGCGCAGCTAAAGCGCTAGTAATATTCACATTTAAAAATGTTATTAGTAAGGCGCAGATTAATAAAATACTAAAAACCCTTCTTCTCATCATTTTACCCCCCCCTAAAAAATTGCTTTAAAATTATTTTTTACACTTGATAAATAGTGTTTACATATGACATTTGTAAATAGTATTAAGCATCCTAATCTCAATAAATTTTAAACAATAGTGTTAAATTTAGCTGCAATAATTATTACATCCGCCATATTTATAACTCCGTCTTTATTCAAGTCATAAGAATCAATGTATCCAGTATTCCCCTTAACCGTATTAAATTTACTAGCCAAAAGTATTACATCAGCCATGTTTATCGCTCCGTCATGGTTTAAGTCAATGCTGTTCGCAGGCGTCGACGTTGGAGTTGGTGTCGAAGTACTGGTTGAAGAAGGTTTTGATGTAGGTGTTGATGTTGGCTTTAATGTCGGTGTTGATGTTGGCGTCGATGTTGGACTTGAAAGACTGGTGTTGAACTTCCACCAGTTGAAATTAAAGAGATTACCGCTGCCGCCTGTAAATTTCAGGTATAAATCATGTATTCCTGTAGCGCCGCTGACATTACAGGATTTGTTTACCCATGTCTGCCACCCTCCTGTACCAGTAACAGCGCATGTTCCAACCAGTGTTCCTGTCGGGCTGTCAAGTCGGAGTTCAATATTCCCTCCGCTTGTCGCCGAAGCTACTCTAGCATCAAAGGATGCAGCGCCTGAAGCAAAATTGACCCCCTTAACCTTTATATAATCGCCGTTTTCAATATTACATACATCAACTCCGCCTTCACTGCATTGTTCCGTTTCAACGCCCGATTCCATGCAAATTGTTTCAGCTTCAGTTTTTACATATGGATTCAGATTGCTTATTTGTGTTACGCCTGTTTTGGTCATATTTAACTGTGGTATTGTACCATTGGTATTGTACTTGAATTGTTCTATACATACAGAACGTTTATAGCTTGTGCTTCCCGACAAACCATCAGTATGATAGAAGAAATATGAATTGCTGTTAAAATCAATAATACCAGGATGGTTTGTGTTGCTGCCGCCTTGTGTGGTCATGACAACGCCCTTATATGTCCAAGGGCCTGTGGGACTTGAGCTTGTAGAATATCTTATACATTCCGGGAAACCAGATGCATAAATCATGTAATATGTTCCATCGCGTTTGTATACCCACGGAGCTTCTTCATAATCGGGTCCAAATGCTGTAGTATTTAATGGTATAGCATTTATTGAGCCATTTATAGATATCATATCATTGTTAAGCTTTGCATAGTAGCAGGCATTATTACCCCAATACAAATACGCCTGCCCATCATCATCAATGAATACCGTTGGGTCAAGATCATCCCATCCATGACTTGCATATTTTGTCATGTCATTTGTAACAAGCGCGTGACCAATAGCATCTGTGAACGGTCCTGTGGGACTGTTTGAAACAGCAACTCCAACCGCTATTCCAGGATGTGTTGTATCATAAACTGATACATAATAGTAAAACTTGCCATTACGATAAATAACCTGAGCAGCGTTGGCATCTTTTGTCTGGGTTGCCCATTTGAATGCGGTTACTGGTAATACTGCTCCATGGTCTGTCCAATTTACCATATCAGCCGAAGAATAGCATCTCCATTCCTTCATTTTGTATGTGGTTGTCGGCGCGTCGTCTTCATCATGACCTACATACGCGTATACTCTTCCATTATAGACCATCGGCGCTGGATCAGCTGTATAAACAGTTTGTACGATTGGGTTATCAGCAAAAGATGTTGCGATATCAAAAACCATTATTAACATTATCGCAAACATTATTAAAAATTTTTTTCTCATTTCTTATAACCTCCTGTTCAAAATAAGTATTGGAATTGCCATTACTTAGGATAAAATTTTATTGAATTTTAAAGCTACGATTATAACATCTCCCATATTTATAGCGCCGTCTTTATTCAAATCATATTTTACATTATATGCCGCGTTTCCACTGACACTGTTAAACGCGCTGGCTATAAGAATGACATCAGCCATGTTTACAACTCCGTCACCATTTAAATCCTCAATATTTTTGGGCGCTGTTGTGGTAGGAGTTGACGTTGGTGTTGATGTTGATGAAGGTTTTACTGTTGGTGTAGGTGTAGATGTAGGTGTTGAAGAGGTTCCTGCATCCCCATAGAACTTAAACCATTTAAAGTTAAAGCCGCCTTTTGTAAACTTTAAATACAATTGATGCGTTCCGGTAACCTTACTAATATTCCATTTTTGTGTTGACCATGTTTGATATCCCCCGGTAGCAGCAAAATTGCAGGTACCCGCTAATTGTCCATCAGGTCCGTCCAAACGCAGCTCAATTGTCCCGCCGTTAGCGCCTGCTACTCTTGCTTCAAAAGAAGTTGAACCATTACCATTTCCAAAGTCAACCTTTTCAAAACGCAGCCAGTCACCATTATCAATGTAACATACATCGTGACCGCCGTCATTACAAGGCTCAATTCTCACCTGAGACTCGGTATCAAAGTTTTCAGCCGCTATTTCACTGTAAGCGCTGTAGGTTTTCGGCTGTACACCCTGATATGGATTATTAGGACCTGCTGAGGTATTATAATGGAACCAGTTGACATCAACATATCCACCTGAAGATGCTGTAGTATAATTGAATATTCCGATTTTATCTCCTTGGAATGTTCCCATATCAAAAGCTAATTTCTGACTTCCTCCTAATTGTTTGAAGTTTGTATTGTCTGTGCTATAAGAAAAAGTTGCGGTATTTGTGTTGAGGTTGCAACTTACCTTAATGTATGCAGTATTTCCGCTTAGGGTATCTCCAGTGCTTAAGGTACCCTCGGCAGTCTCGCCGGCGTTAATATTAGTAATGAATTTTTTTACTCCATTTGCTTTCTGCACGCCGAGATACCCATGGGGAATACCTATAATACAGAGGCCTGCCGTATCACCATCTTTCATGTTAGTTGTATCAAGCTCAATAGTACCCGTACAATCGGGGCCTTCCACCTTCTGAGTCAGAGTATTTTTTGCTCTCCAGAGTCTGTTTGTATTTAAGGCTTTGAGTCTTAAGTAACCAGGACGTTCTGTCAACGACCACATGTTATTGTTTGGATTATGATTCCATTCCCACTGCATCTGCATTTTTGCAGAATTGAATTCATCAGTGTTACCTGGTACTGTAACTGGGAATGTTCCTCCTACGTTAGGCTTTTTAAATGTTACCGGCACTGTGCCTATAGGATAATCTTTACCTCCGATTGATACATTTTTAACTGTGGAAGGATCACCAAGCACAGGCCAGTCATTTTGCCATTGCATTGGTACAAGGATATCTCTGCGACCTATTCCCTGTCCATCCTGGAATATGTAAAACCACCATTCACCAGTAGAAGTATCAACAGCGCCTCCCTGATGAATCTGACTTCCTCCTGCAATTTTGGGACCATTTAATATTACTCTCATCTCATATGGTCCATACATGCTTTTTGATCTGAAACAGTACTCATAAGCTTCCCCAGGCGTTGAAGTTCTGAAAACATAATAATATCCGTTTCTTTTCATAACATGAGAACCTTCTACCAAAAGGCTACCTGATATAGATTCAACTCTCATAACTTTTGTGTTTTTGACAACTGATTTGTAATCAGCGCTTAGTTCAGCAACCATAAAGTCATTAGCAGCGCTAACTATATACGCCTTTCCGTCATCATCAAAGAAGAGACCTGGATCATGAAAGCCCGTATTAAATTGTACTCCAGCATAAGGACCTTCAGGTTTTGTGGAGGAAAACAAAGTAAATTTTCCTTGAGCTTCATATAACCCGATATAAAATGTCCCCTTATAATATTTGATACTCGGCGCCCATGAACCATGTCCATAATTTTCATATGAGCTTGACAAATCGTAACTTATTCCAGTGTTGTAAAGGCCAGTATAAACATAGCCGATGATTTCCCAATTAACCAGATCCTTTGAATGGCAAATAGGTATGCCTGGCATTGAGACAAATGATGAACTGACCATGTAGAAATCATTACCAACTCTACATACATCGCAATCTGGATAGTCAGCGTTTAAAACCGGGTTTGTGTAAGTTCCATTTCCATTATCAGACTTCCATGCTCCAACATAAAAAGCTTGAGAAAACAATAGGCATACTGCCAATAGAATACTTAAGGTCTTTTTGACCTTAGAGCCCAAGTTTGGCTTATTGATACACATAATCATTACCCCTCCTAATATTTGTTATATAAATAATTCCTGAGTATATGGTGATTTTCCACAGGAGTACTCATAATATTCATTCGAATTGTGATTTTATTTGAGTCCGGAATTTGATAATTAAATGATAAAAAAAATAAGTATTAACCTGCCTGTTACAAATTCAGTTAAGTCCTTTGTAACTTTGATTTTCATTTGGCAAGGTTATACTTATTTACTTAGATTTATGGCTCTCTTTAACTTTTCTTCTCTTCTACTTTTGTTTAATTATACTATAAGTAGCATCTTTCATCTCAAGTTCGTTCTTAATTTCGTCAATCTGTAAATAGAACTCAACATGTCTAATATACCTATTGGGATAATTAAATGATTCAAAAGAAACTGAATCTTTATCCGCTAAGCCAGATACCATTTTAAAGGTAGCGCATTCTCTAAAATTAGCAGACCCGTCATATTTTTTAAGATAAATTTTAAAATTGTCATGCATCAGGTAATATCCCGGATAATTTTTTGATTCAAAGGAAATACAACTTGGATCAGCAAGCCCTGGAACAAGCTTAAATAAGGCATCATCTGTAAACAATGTTTCATCTGAAATACGACCTCTAAAACCTCGATGCTGTATAAAACTTCCATGATAATTATATGATTCAAGTTTTACAAACTGTGAATCTATATTTTTATCAGTTGGCGCTGTAGATGCCGATGGAGTATTTAATTTTCCCCCTCCGGTTGGAGTATTTTTAGGTAAATAGCTATTACTTGGAACTTGACTACTTAAATTCGAACTTTTACCATTTCCTCCAATATTATTTGAATTACCCTGTTTGCCGGTAGGAGTAGCAAGACCATTTTTCATGGTATCTTCAGCTTTCAAAGGCGAAGGCGTTGTTGCTGGCGTCCTTACAGAATCAATCGTTTCATCTAATTGTTTTTGTATATCTTCAGCAATGGTATAACTATTTTCTGATTTATTAGGTAATAAATCTTTTAGTAAATCATTAACCCGGATTCTTTTGGCATCCTCTATTGAAAAACCGCTCTTCAAATTTCTATAACTGTTATACAATACATATCTTCCGGTAGAAATTCCTTCGCTTTGAGCGCCTTTTCTTTCATATAAATTTGTTTGTATTAGATAGACATTCACTTTGCCATTTTCTTTATCCTGTATATTATCTTTTAATGAGTTGATCAAAATATCTAGTTTTTTCTTTTCCTTCTGATATTCTTTGTCAGACTCGCTTTTCTCATTGTTTAAAGTACTTGAGACTAATATGCTGTCCTTTTCAGTACCACTTAATATTTTACTCTTTTTTAACTCATCCACTATAGCATTCATGGTTTGAGAGATATCAAGGTCGTTGAGATTTAGTTTTTTTATGAGAACTTTTGCGTCATTGTTTAATGGAACTAACTTTAAAACATTACCCATATCATCAATCTCTATCTCCATACTTGGATTAATGTCTATATCAACGTAAGCAAATACTTTAGAAGATGAGTAAATATCCTTTATATTGTTTAAGTTTGTAAGGTTAAAAATAAAAGCCATTGCAGCAAATAGAACAACTATGCATGCGGCGGCAAATCCAAGCTTTGTGTAAACCGACCTTTTTCTGATTATATCTTTTTCGGTAAATTCAACTTGCTTTCCTATATAAATTGTAGGACCTCTCTTTATATAAAAACATTGAAAATCGTTAGTAGTCACTATTGCTTTATCTTTTGTAATATTTATTACCATGCCATGATATCTCATTTCTAAATCACTCCTAAAAAATGTGGATTACTATAATCAATAATCTGCGCAACATAAATTTAATCATAAGATTTTGTGGAATTATATCCATCATATTTTTCCTATAAAAATATTTGGTTCAAATGCGCTTTGAAACTCTCGTAATTTTTACCATATATTATACATATACATATTATAAACTCTCTATTTCTTTCAATAGTTTTTGGATTAACGTCTGTTATCTTTGTAAGTTCTTTCATAGGAAAGTATTTTTTTGTCATTAGTTTATCATATATACTTTTATTTTGCATAATACTTTTCGCAATACTTAAACACATATATTTTGAATCTTTATGCTTAGGCATATAATAGGGCAAATCTTTTATGTCTAGTCCAAAAGCTTCTAATTCTTTTGAAAACTCTTTCAGCTCGTGAATAATATCATATCTATTTGTTTCTCCATCGTTCGTAAACATATTTAGTTTTTCTTCTAGTTCATTTTCATTTTTGGCGCTAAAGCTAGAAAACGGTATTTCATAATTATTCTTATTTATGTATCTAAAATAATCTATCATTCTGCGTCTTATAACCATTTTAGCAAAATTTAAAAAACTTATATTTTTGCTGCTGTCAAACTTTTCAATTGCTTCGTCAAAAGCCATGAGCCCAATACTGTATTCATCTCTATCTTTAATATCAACTACCTTTATAGAATAAAAGCTTGAAATATTTTTTATGATAAACGGGATGTAATCTTTAATAAATTTCTCTTTTAGTTGCTTATCCCCATCCTTGATTCTTCCAACAATACGAGTGGCTGTTTCGCTGGTATTTTCAAGTATAGCTGAAATAAAAAGCATAATTTTCCCTCAACAATCATTATTTGATTTTATCTATGTAAATCGTGAAAAAATTATATATTTATATATTATTTATATATTAAAATGTAGTCAAAGGCCCTTCAATCGCTGTAGTATTATTTTTAATGATTTATAAATAAAGTATATGTTTTGTTATTTCAAATGCTTATATAAACGCATATAAAATAAATGCTTATATAAAATAATGCTATTATAATACTATTATAATACTTTTAAAATGCTAATATATAAGGTTTATATATTATGTAAAATGTATATCACAATATATAGAGCTAATTATAAATT
>JAUZPS010000156.1 GCA_030705945.1 Bacillota bacterium | reverse complement strand
GGACCAAGAATCGGAAAATATAAAAAAGATGGATCAGCAAATGTTATTCCCGGTCACAGCATGCCATTAGCAGCTTTGGGAGCATTCATCCTCTGGTTCGGTTGGTTCGGATTTAACCCGGGCAGCGCATTAAACGCAACTGATGGAAGCATAGCTCATATAGTTGTTGCTACAAACCTAGCTGCTGCGGCAGGAGGATTGTTAAGCGCATTATTTACGCTCGCAAGATATGGTAAAGTTGACGCAAGTATGACTATGAACGGGGCTCTTGCAGGATTAGTTTCAATAACCGCAGGCTGCGCGTATGTTAATTTGCCTTGCGCTGTTGTTATCGGAGCTATAGCCGGTGTACTCGTAGTTGTTGCAGTTGAATTAATAGATAAAATACATGCTGATGACCCTGTAGGCGCAATTGCGGTTCATGGTGTTTGCGGTTCATTCGGAACCTTGGCTGTTGGACTCTTCGCTTCAGTTGGCCCTTCAAAAGGTCTCTTCTTTGGAGGCGGAGTTAAACTTTTAGGCGTTCAGGCATTTGGTCTTCTCGTTGTATCAGTTTGGGCATTTGGTTCAACCTTCATTGTATTTAAAGTATTAAAAGCAATTTCAGGCGTTAAAGTCTGCAAAGAAGATGAAATTGAAGGGCTTGATATAAGCGAACACGGTCTTAGATCATACGCTCAGACAACTATGGACGACAGTTTAGTTCTTGAAGATCTTGGCAACGATGGTCCAAAAAGTAAAAAAGTATCCTCAGGAATAAAAGTAAAGCTTGATGATATGGCATAAACTTTTGTTTAAATAATCAGAGTAACTAAAAGGAATGGCAATCGCCATTCCTTTTTATTTGTTTAGGCAGCATCAAAAAAACTTAGCAACTGGTCGTTTCAAAAGCTTGATATAATGGGTTTTCGTCATATAAACTTGAACAAGGAATTTTTTGAAACGCCCTTACATGAGCTTCTTAAATTTCTTCGCTTCTATATAAAAAGCAATTAATCTTTTACATTTGCCTATCGCAAAATAACGTTAAAGCGTTCGTTATTTTGCTCCGTCAAATGTAAGATTAATAGTGCTTTTTATATAAAACCTTTTCCATAAATTTCAGAAACATTATCAACTATCATAAAGGCTTTTGTATCGATTTTTTTAATATATTTACGCAACCTTACAGCTTCTTTGCTGCTCATAACTGTGTTGATAACCTGCCTTTCACTATTTGTATTACCGCCGATTGCGTTAAAGATAGTCACTCCCCGACGTAATTCATGTAAAATATAAATTTTTATTTCTTCCGACTTGTTGCTTATTATCAATATTTGTTTTGAACTGTGCAAACCCTGAATAACCGCGTCTATTAGGAATCCTTTCAAAACAACGCCAAGTATTGAATAAAATCCAATCTTTAACCCAAAAATGAATATCGCGAACATGCTTATAGTCAAGTCTACAATTAATACTGTTTTTCCGATATGCCAATGAGTTTTTTGATTCAATATCTTTGCAATTATGTCTGTTCCTCCGCTTGAAGCGTTTTGATAAAAAAGTATGGCTGATCCGGCTCCAAGCAGCAAAATTGCTAGAAATAGCTCCAGCATCATATCTCCGGTTAACGAGCTTTTTATAGGATATTTCTTTTCTAAAAACCATACAACTAGTGATATTAAAATAGTCGAATACATTGTTTTTAATTCGAATTCAAAACCTGCAAACAGCATTCCCATAGCAAGCAAAGCAATATTTATAATGAGCATAAGCGTCCCCACCGAAAATACTGGCTCCAGCTTATTAATTATTATTGAAATTCCTGTAACTCCGCCAGTAGCAAAGTTATTGGGAACTTTAAAAAATACAATTCCTATCGAAACAAGTATTACACCCAAATTTATCAATATAAAGCTATAAAGTTTTTTCATTAGCTCACCTTTTTAACCTTTATTATGTAATATTATCCTCAAATAATATTTTTCAATACGAAGTACGTGAGCTATTTTAATTAAGGCATCCATTTTTTATATTGCAAAATATATACCTTGATTCATAAGTTGCGAAAATTTTAGCTTTGATGGTAAAATGCAGACATATTAACTGCATTTTTAATGTAAAATCTTTTTCGCAACTTATATAATTGCGCTGAATGTCTGAAAAAGGACCACATTGATAATCAATCAATATAAATCTTCTCTGTACTATAATTATAAAGGATTCCTCTCCCATCGTTTTCTACAAAGTTTACTATATTGTTCAACATGCTATCAATATGCTTTGCATCATTCGATACACAAGAAACACCGATAACAGCATTTTTCCATGTGTCATTAAGGTCAATCTCTGCGACAGACGCATTATATCTTGCCTTGAGCCTCTCTATAATGCTTTTTACAATGTGCCTCTTTTCCTTCAGAGAGAATACATCGTCAAGCGCCAATTCAATTCTGCAAACGCCAATTACCAAATTTATTCACCACCTTATATGAAAATTATCCTGATTATAACATATATAACTCAACTTTCCCACATCATTAATATTTATACGGCTGCTTAATTTGAAGTGTGAGAGTTAAGTAAATGAGTTAGGTAGTATCAAAAAAAACTTCGCAACTGGTCGTTTCAAAAACTTGATATAATGGGTTTTCGCCATATAAACTTGAACAAGGAATTTTTGAAACTCCCTTATAAATTGTGGAAATTGCTTATAAATATTGCTATAATAAATTAAATTAAAAATAGCTAATAAATTTTATTTAATATAGAGGAAAACAAAGATATTCAGCGAAAATATCATTTATAGTTAATATATATTCATGGACAGATTAATCTTAAGCCTTTAAAATTGTATCAAGGAGATTATTTTTATGCCAATTGTTTTAGTAATAGATGATGAACCTACTATTTTGGAAAATATAAAATTTAATCTTGAAATGGAAAATTATACTGTACTTACTGCTACTAACGGCGAAGATGGTATTAAGCTTTTCAAAGAAAAAATGAAATCCATAGATGTCGTTATAACAGACATGAGAATGCCCAAATTAACTGGAATAGATGTCTTGAGAGAAATAAAAAAATTGATGCCTGAAATGAATGTTTTGATACTGACAGGCCATGGCGATCTTGAGAATGCAATACAAACCATGAAAGAAGGGGCATTTGAATACCTTAAAAAGCCACCGAATGTAGATCAATTATCGCTGACAATTTCTAACGCTATTGAGAAAAAAAATCTTATGCTGGAAAATTCAAAGATTCAAAAAAAGTTGCTGGATCAGAATTCTTATCTTCAGGGACTTCATGATTCTGCAGAAAAAATACTTCTCAATCTGCTGCCAAAAAAATTTCCAGAGCTTAAAGGTTTGCGTTTCGCGGTAGAATATAAGTCCTCTGAGGCTGTTGGCGGGGATATGTACGACATTTGCGACATTGGAGATTATTTATGCTTCTACGTATTTGACGTCTCCAATCATGGCATACTTGCAGCAGTTATTACTGTAATACTCAAAAGCTTTCTTCAGAATATTGAATATAATTACAAACAGGGTATAAACAAAAGAAGATTTCCTGAAATTGTAGCAGATTTAAATACAGAGGTTCTTATAAATACAGCCGAAAACGTTTTTGCAACCCTATTCTTAGGCTTCCTCGACAAAAAAACTAATATTATGTATTATGTATCTGCGGGACATGTCACCCAATACTTATTCAACAAGGACACAATAACGCCCTTGCATTCGACAGGTACTGTTCTGGGAGCTTTTGAAGATGCAACTTACAGCTGCAGCGTTCATCAATTAAATCCTGGAGATAAGGTTATGTTATTCTCCGACGGTATTCTTGAAGTCTCAAGAAATGATAAAATTTTTGGTTATGAAAACATTGAAAAGACTCTGATGAATAATAATTCCAAACCTATAGATCAAATCCTGAAGGAGCTTTTAAACGCGTCTGCTGAATATGCGAATAATGATTTTTTTGATGACGTTACCATTGTAGGTCTTGAACTAATTAAAAATGAAGACCCCAATACATAAGTAAAATCACGATCTGAATTACATTTATATAAGTTGCGAAAAAGATTTTACATTAAAAATGCAGTTAAGGTAGTATCAAAAAAAATAACTTCCGATAAAACTTCGCTTACGTGTTCACTTAACTCGTGAACAACCGCTCAGAACCGGAAGTAATTTTCCAATCATACCTTAGTCTGGAGGATTATATGACTACATCGAAACATTTACAAAATGAAAATCAGACTAATACAACTGAGCTTCTCGATAATATTTTAAATAGTTCTACGGAGTATGGTATTATTGCTACAGATTTAAATGACAAAATAGTATTCT
Organism: Bacillota bacterium; assembly: GCA_030705945.1. Lineage (GTDB taxonomy): Bacteria > Bacillota > Clostridia > Acetivibrionales > DSM-2933 > Pseudobacteroides. The sequence continues at coordinate 4,771 of JAUZPS010000156.1, read as the reverse complement.
GGAATGCGGGAGCTGAGATTATTTACGGTTACACCAAAGATGAAATGGTAGATAAACAAACGCCTCAGATTCTTCATGTAACCAATCCCCACAGCAACGATATTTTATTACATAATGATACAAATTATAACTCTAGAATTACTGATTATGAGATGAAGGCAATCCGAAAGGACGGTACCATTCTGCCGGTCTCTGTTACTGTAACTCCTAGATTCGCCTCCCCTGGAATTATATGCGGATTTTTAATAATTGTGAAAGACATAACAAACCTTAAAGTCGAAGAAAAATACCGGGATATACTCATTGAAGTTGCTCACCTTGTTAACTCTCCCATCAGCATTAATGAAATGTGCAATGGTATAATCAGCGCCATAAGCACTATCCTTGAAATTCCAGTAGTTTTTATATGTCTTTTAGATAAACGGAACAACAATTTTTATGTTGAACATCAGATTGGTCTTAACAGTGAATATAAAAAGCATCATTGCTCTTATACGTATGACGATAAATTTGTTTACGGCAATGTTTTTGATTGTTTTCTCACATATTCCCAATTTACCATAAATTATGGGAAACTGACAGGTCATGCTATATGCGAGTTTATCCAGGATGTTGACTTGCCTGAGTCAGACAGCTCCATAATTCATATACCGCTTCTGGCTGATATAGCGTTGATGGGGATTCTTCACATAGTCATTCCTTCTTCCCGCAAAAATCTTCTTCTGACGGAAACACAGGTCTTAAGCATAATAGCTAACGAAATTTCCGCTGGAATTCAAAGAAAAAGATTGGAAGAAGAGATAAAACAATATGCATACGACTTGGAAAGATTAGTCCAGGAACGCACAGACCAGTTGAGAGTCAAGGATGCTCAGTTGGTTCAATCCGGAAAACTGGCAACACTTGGTGAGATGGCTACAGGTATCGCTCATGAAATCAATCAGCCTCTTGGAGGTATAAGCCTTATTGTTCAAGGTCTGCAGCGCGCTAAAAATTTTGGTAAGCTCAATGATGATATTCTGGACGAAAAACTGAAGTCGGTAATCGAACAAATTGACAGAATCAACAAAATAATTACTCACTTAAGAACTTTTGCAAGACAGCCAAAAGAGGCTCACCAGGAAATCTCTGTAAGCGTTCCGCTGCTTGATGTTTTTAAGCTAATAGGCCAACAGTTGAAAAATAAAAATATTACTATCGAAACCTTTATTTCAGAAGAAATACCTACTGTCCTTGCAGATCACAACAAACTTGAACAAGTCTTTCTAAATATATTGAGCAATGCCCGTGACGCTCTTGACGATTTCGAGAAAAAAGTCAGGAGATATAGAGAAGCGTCAAATCCCCCTGAGTGGGTTAAAAGCTGGCAGAAAAAAATCGTGATTAGTTCCTACGAAAAGGACAAGTATGTGTATGTCGAAATCGAAGATACCGGCGGCGGAATTAAAAAAGAACATATTAATAAAATTTTCGAACCCTTTTTTACGACAAAAGAAGTCGGCAAAGGAACTGGCCTAGGTCTTTCTATTTCATATGGAATTATAAAAGAATTTGGCGGAACAATTTCAGTAGAATCAGAAGAAATGCTTGGAAGTCGCTTTACAATTAGACTCCCATCCCACGACACAAGCCCTAATCCGGTTTTAGGACGCTATGAACATTAATTAAAGATGTTCGAAATCTATAAAAACACATAACAACAAACATAAACTTTTTTATATCTTTAAATAAATATTTATCCATTATAGCAATAATTTATAAACATCTATATAAATTACCCAAAAAAGTTTATAAATAAAAAATTTAACGTCTGGATTTTAGTCCGATTGAATGCTATAATGAATATGGAGGGCTTGAATGATGCAAATATTAAATTATAATCTCGAAGCATATATACCATATGATGAAGATAATATAGAAAAATTCCTTACAATATGTGAAGAAGCTATTGAAAATATAACAAACGATGAAAAGCCTAAATTTAAGCTTAAAAGCGCTATTCATGAGCTTTTGGTTAATTCCTTAGAACACGGATATAAAAAAAGTCCTGGTAAGGTTTCTTTGTCTTTAAAAAAGACTGAGGATTCAATTCTATTTGAACTTTGCGACGAAGGTAACGGAGTTGATCTTGAGTCTCTGAACCTAAACAGAAAAGTTTCAGACATAAGTTCTATGTCTTCTAGAGGCTGGGGACTCACATTAGTAAATAACTTCTCCAGCAGCTTTAAGATTATCCCAAACCATCCAAAAGGCACAAAAATCACATTAACTATACCTTTAGACTAATCAAATTTCTTTGTGAGTTTCCCAGCTTTTTTAATTCTTATTGCTTTCCTATCACTAAGATAAATTCTTACAAATTCAAATTAACTTCTTTGAAGCCCTAATTTAATTCGACATGCTCTCCCTGAATTCCTTCAAATCATTAACTGGCGTTTGACACGAGAAATTCTTGCATACATATGCGGTTGCCTTGTTATCCACTACCTCATAATTCTTAATAAATGGTATAATCTTTTTCAATTCTTCATTATCTTTTGAATATAATATTGAAACTGTAAAAGGACTGTACCGCTCATTTATTATATTTAACATATTCCTGGCGTCATCGTCTATTGAATTTGACACGACAATTACCTCTTTTGCGCTAGTTTCTTTAAACATAGCCGCAATCAGTAAAAAAGAATATCCTGCAGGATGTTTTTTTATTTCTCTGCTGAAGGCTTTTAATATCTGATTCGCCTTTTCTTCTAAGCTATGGTCGCCTGTTAATCTTGAAAGCCTTAGAAAATTTAACGCCGCTACAGAATTTCCGGATGGCGTTGCGCCGTCATATACTTCTTTCGGCCTTGCGATAAGTTGTTCGCTGTCACTTCCATAGATATACAAACCGCCGTTTTGTTCATCCCAAAAATACTTTATCAGGTCTTTGCTTAAGTTTATCGCTTTGTTGAGATATAGTTCATTGTAACTTGTTTCGTAGAGTTCAATAAGTCCCCAAATCAGAAATGAATAATCATCAACATACGCCGGGTAAGAAGCTTCTCCATCTCTGAAACGAGCAAAGAGCCGGCCGTCTTCTCTTATAAGGTTTTCAAATATAAAATCCACTGACCTTTTAGCAGCAGCTTCATATTCTTTTATACCAAGAATTCTGCTTGCCATGGACAAAGCCGCGATCATCAATCCATTCCACGATGTAAGGATCTTATCGTCTTTATAAGGATGTATCCTGTTTTCCCTGACTTTAAAAAGCTTCTGCCTTGAAGCCTCAATAAATTCTTTGTCAGAATCGATTACAGTTGACTTTATCAGATTGGGTATATTTTTGCCTTCAAAATTTCCTTTTTCAGTAATATCATAATATTTGCAGAACTTTTCTCCTTCTTCTTTGCCAAGCGCGTCAATTATTTCATCATGCGACCATACATAGAATTTTCCTTCTACACCTTCAGAATCTGCATCTTCAGCAGAATAGAAGCCACCCTCCGGAGATGTCATATCTCTTAGAACATACGTAAATATCTGTTTTGCGACATCGGCGTATTTATTCTCTCTTGTTGCCTGATATCCTTCAAGATATGCAATAGCCAAAAGGGCATTATCGTAAAGCATTTTTTCAAAGTGAGGAACCAGCCACTTTCTATCCGTTGAATACCGGCTGAAGCCAAAGCCTATATGATCATAGATACCTCCTCCGTGCATAGAATTCAGAGTTCTTTTTACAATATCGAGAGCAATAGGGTCTTTTTTATTGCTCCAGTAGCGAAGCAAGAACAACAGGGTATGGGGTGTTGGAAATTTTGGAGCGTCGCCAAACCCTCCATATTTTTCGTCAAACGCTTCCTCATAGCTCATATATGCTTCTTCTATCACATCGCTGCTGATCCCTTTATTTGATGGAGGATTCTCGCTAAATGCTTTTGTCACGCTCTCCCCCGAATCAATAAGAGCTTCCCTTTTATTGCTCCATGCGGCATTTACCCTTTCAAGAATTGTCATTAAGCCTGACATACCCATGTGGTTATTTTTAGGGAAATAAGTTCCTGCAAAAAACGGCTTCTGATCTGGAGTCATAATTATTGTTAGGGGCCAACCACCATGGCCTGTCAGCATCTGGCAGACAGACATGTATATATGATCAATATCTGGCCTCTCTTCCCTATCAACTTTTATTGAAACAAAGTTTGAGTTTAAAATTTTTGCAACTTCTTCATCTTCGAAGCTTTCTCTTTCCATTACGTGGCACCAATGACAGCAACTATATCCGATGCTGAGGAAAATGGGTTTATCCTCGTTTACCGCTCTGGTAAACGCCTCTGTACCCCATGGGTACCAGTCCACGGGGTTGTGGGCATGCTGGAGTAAGTAGGGGGATTTTTCCATGATTAACTTATTTGTAAATTGGTCATTAACTTCGGACAAGTATATTCAACTCCTTGTAAATTGTACTTGGGTTAGTATTGCCCAAAATTGCAAGTATGATTTATGATTGTGATTTATATTATATAATTTAATGTGTATTGTATAATATTTATCGTGGGACATTAAATATTAGTTGACAAAGCATAATTGCGATGTATAATTATAAATGAAAACTAAATTGAACTAAATTGATAATTCTATTCACGGAGGTATTACAATGAATCAAAGGAAATTAGCAAGTTGGCTCAAAGGTATTATTATATCAGTTGGCTTTTGTGGATTGGTAGTTTATTTATATGTTGTTCCATTTTGGGGGAAAGGTGTTGCAAGCAATATGCCGGAGTTT
>JAUZPS010000155.1 GCA_030705945.1 Bacillota bacterium | reverse complement strand
TAATTAAAAAACAGTAAAGTTTTATGTAAAGTTTTAATATAAGGTTGCTTTAAAAAGCCATTTTTCGGCTGCTCAGCGCTAACTTACAAAACTTGTTTTACAGTTCGATATCTATAATAAGAAATATTTTGTAAGTTATTATGTATCCCAATTCGAGTAAGCTGAATATACTAATATTGCAGAATAATTAAGAAATTAAAATTTGAGGCAAATTGTTTACAAATATATATACTCTAAGAATATGCGCAATTTCAAGTAAACATAATCAATTATTGATCATTTCTTAATAAACATACCGGCATTTTGAAAGGAGCATTAAAGAGTGAAACATTACTATTGTTCAACATTCAGCAAAGACTATGTTTACAAAGGTCTTCTACTGTATAACTCACTGGAACGTTTCGACAAAGACTTTCATTTTTTCATCATATGTTTGCATGAGGAAGTAAAGTCTCTATTGGAGAAAATAAGCTTAAAAAATGCTACGATCATAACTCTAGATGATATTGAAAAGGATGATGCCGAGCTTCTTCTGATTAAAGAATCTCGGAGTGATAAAGAGTATGCATGGACCTCTAAAGCCTCGGCATGCTTATATATTTTAAAGCGCTATACAGAAGTGGATCATATTGTATGGCTAGACGGAGATACTTTCTTTTACTCAAATCCCGATACAATCTTTGACGAGTGGGGAAACTATTCCATTATGTTGACGGAGGAGAGATGGAGAGAGCCCCATAAAAAAATGGGCGTCACAAACGGCTTCTACAATACAGGTTTTATGGGATTCAAAAGGGACGCAAATGCTCTTAAATGCCTCCAATGGTTTAGGGCAAGGCTGCTTGAGTGGTGTTATGACAAATGGGAAAACGGTTTATGGAGCGATCAGGTATATGTAAATGACTGGCTTAATAGATTTGAAAATGTTGGCGTTATAAAAAATATGGGAGTTAATGTCACTCCTTATATTATAGGAGGAAGCAAGGTTGATATGCATGATGGCAGCATCTATATCGACAATGAGGAATTGGTCTTCTTCCACTATTATGGATTTAAGTATCTTGACGGCAATGAGTTTGACTTATGCGGCTATAAAATGAATTTATCGGATGACGTAATAAAATGGCTGTACTTTCCATATATACATGCTTCCAAAGAGATGATGGAACTTATACGCGGAATTGATAATAATTTTTATGACATTAAGGAAAAAGGCAATTACTTTATTCGAAATTATTTTAACCTTGAGATTAATGAAAATTATACACCGGATAGGCGCAACATTTGTACTATCCTAAGCAAGAATTATTTAGCAAAAGGATTGGCTCTGCATTCATCCCTGCTGCAAAATACATCAGAATTCAATCTATGGATATTATGCGCAGACAATTTAACATATGATTTTCTTAGAAAAGCAAACCTTCCTAACACAACACTTTTGAGTCTTAGAAATATTGAGGATAAAAAACTATTCAAAGTCAGAAACAATAGGAAAACAAATGAATTTTGCTGGACTCTGAAAGCTCCGTTCATTCAATTCCTATTAAAAAACAATGTGAACTTAGATTCAATATTATATGCTGATGGCGACTTGTTTTTCTTCAAGGATATTAAGAGCATTTATGAGGATTGGAGCGATCATTCCATATATATCAGCAAGCTTTGGATGAATCCGAAATCAGAAAAAATGTACGGCTCTTATTCAGCAGGACTGATAGGTTTTAAGCGGGATAAAAATGCTTTCAAGTGCCTTAAATGGTGGAAAAAAAATTGTATCAAGTGGTGCTATGACAGAATTAGGCCGGGCAGATGGTCCGATCAGAAATATTTAGACAAATGGCCCGAGTTGTTTTCCAATATCAGAATTACCGATAATCAGGGAATTAATGCAGGACCTTGGAATATAAAGCATCTTCAAATCGTAAGATACGAAAATAAAGTCTATCTAAACAATAATGAACTTATTGTTTACCATTTCAGCGGATTTAATATTCTAAGCAATAATGAATTTGATCTATGCAGTAGAAGAAGACCGCCTAAAAAAGCTGTCAGATATATTTATAAGAATTATATTGCAGAGATTAAAAAAGCTATTGAACTTATACAGCTACAAGACAGCGAGTTTTCTCATAACTTTTACCTATTATGAATTTTTCTCTGAAAGATAAATCCAAAAAATTAGTCTACAATGTTGGTTTTGTATCAGCTTGCTAGAAAAAGCGCCGGTTTAAAACTAACAAAGTCTCAAGTATCTAGAATACACGTGTTGGGAGGTATCTAAATTGCAGGCTGTTATTTTGTGTGGTGGAAAAGGCCTGAGAATGGGATATGATGCGAATTTCACATCAAAACCGCTGGTTAAAATCGGCGGTATGCCTATACTCTGGCATATAATGAAGTCCTATAAATATTTCAATATAGATGAGTTTGTCCTTTGTCTGGGTCATAACGGCGAGGCAATAAAGGACTATTTTATAAATATGAACTGGAGGAACAATGACTTTCAGCTCAAAAAAAATAAGAACAGCTTAAAGTTAAACTTTTTAAATTCCACTGAAAGCTGGAATATAATATTTGCGGATACAGGACCGGAAACTATGACCGGGGGAAGGATTAAAAGAATACAAAAGTATGTAGACGGCGATGAATTCATGCTGACTTACGGCGATGGAATTTCTGATATTCCCATTAGCGAACTATATAAGTTCCACAAAGAAAAAGGAAAAATCGCCACAGTCACAGGGATAAAACCGAGATCCGGTTACGGCGTTATGAGCGTGGAAGATGGAATCGTATCACGGTTTGAAGAGAAACCAATAATGGATAATTGGATAAATGCCGGCTACTTTGTTTTAAATAAAGCAGTTTTTGATTATATAAGCGATGATGAAAAATGTGTATGGGAGGAAGAACCACTAAGGCAACTGGTTCTCGATAGAGAACTTGCCATTTACCAGCATAACGGCTTCTGGCAGTCAATTGATACTGTCAAAGACGCTCAGGCAGTAAATGACATGTGGAATAATAACAACAGGCCCTGGGTCAGATGGCAACTGTCTCAAAATGGTTCAAAAAGCTGATATGACAGATTCATTTTTTAATGGAAAGAAAGTTTTAATAACAGGTGTGAGTGGTTTTATCGGTTCACATATGGCCCTCAGAATGGCGCATGAAAATGCGGATGTTTCCGTATTTGCAAGAGACGCCTCAGACCTGTGGAGAATCGAAGACATTGCAAATGAAGTTCAAATACACAGGGTTGATTTAAGGGATTCACAATCCCTGTCAACCTGCATGAAAAAGGTAAAGCCTGAAATTATCTTTCATTTTGGAGCATATGGAGTTGACGCAAGGCAGAAGGATTACTTTGACGCAGTGAACACGAACATTACAGGAACTATGAATATTATAAACTCCGCTGCGGATATAGGCTGCGTAAAATTTGTCAATACAGGTTCCTGCGCGGAATACGGCAATAAGGATGCTATCATACACGAGAGTGATGAATTATGCCCTTTAAGCATATATGGCAGCACAAAAGCCGCAGGAGTAATTATTGCTCATCAATTAGCTCAAGAGAAAAACGTTGATATCATTACATTAAGGTCCTTCGGCGTATTTGGCGAAAATGAAGGAAGTCATAAGTTTTTTCCATATCTTATACTTTCAATCCTCAATGGCAAAGAAATCAACCTTACTCCATGCGAACAATACCGTGACTACTGCTATATTGAAAATATTATAGACGGGTTCGTTTTAGCTGCAAAGGATAAAACTGTAAAAAACGGTATATTTAATATCGGCAGCGGCTCAGTATATACGATGAAGCATTTCATAAATCTGGTATTCAAAAACATTGAAACCTCGCAAAAGCCAAACTTCGGAGCAATTCCATACAGGGAAAATGAGATGTGGAAGCAGCAGCCTGATGTCAGCAAGATAAAGAGCGTCTTGGGTTGGGAGCCTAGGATAACCCTTGAGGAAGGAATCGTCAGAACTATCGAATGGTACAAAAATAACAGACATAAATACGCAAAACTTGGGAGATGATTGTTTTGAACTATAATAATACTATAAATGAAGATGTGAAATATATATGCAACGACCTTAAAGACTTATTGAAAAAAGCAGAGGGAAGCGTGTGGCTCGTAAGCGGAGGCGGGGGTTTTATAGGGGGATATTTTCTTGATATTCTGGATTATTGCAACAGGGAGCTTTTTAAAAAACCTTGCCGCGTCATTTGCCTCGAAAATTTCATATCCGGTATTCCTGATAGAATCAGCCACTTGAGCAACAACAAAAATTTTAAAATTATGAAAAAAGATGTGACCAAAACTGTTTCAATAAGAGGCAAGATTGATTATATCGTTCATGCCGCAAGTATCGCTTCGCCTACCTTTTACAGAAAGTATCCAATAGAAACCATAGAATCAAATGTAATGGGCCTAAAAAACCTTTTAGACCTTGGGGTTAAGAAAAACATTAAGAGTTTTCTTTTCTTCTCCACAAGTGAGATATATGGAAACCCAGCTCCGGAATGGATTCCAACACCGGAAACCTACAACGGAAACGTTTCCTGCACCGGCCCAAGAGCATGTTATGATGAATCAAAGAGACTTGGCGAGACTTTGTGCGTAAACTATTATAATCAATACGGTTTGCCCGTAAAAGCTGTAAGACCCTTCAATGTGTTCGGCCCAGGCCTTCGAATAGATGATAAAAGAGTAATTCCGGACTTTTTTAACAATGCTCTAAACGGCAAAAAAATCCAGTTACTGAGTAATGGTTCTCCCACACGCAGTTTCTGTTATATCAGTGATGCAATGAGCGGTTTTATGCGGGCAATTCTGTCTGATTGCAATGGAGAAGCTTTCAATATAGGAAATGACCAACTGGAGGTTTCGATGCTTGACTTGGCAAAGACTATTGCAAAGACAGTTGGCGAAGTTGAAGTTGAATATAAGCTAAGCGAGGATGAAAACTACCTTGTTGATAACCCTCAGAGAAGGTGCCCAGATCTTTCAAAGACTAAAAAGCTTTTAGGCTATTATCCCAGAATTGGATTAGAGGAAGGTATGGCAAGGATGATGGAATGGTATAAAAGCGCTTATGAGTTTGGGGAGGGAAACTAACAATGAAAATTTCTATTATTGGAACCGGCTATGTAGGCCTTGTATCTGGTGTATGCCTTGCCGCTAAAGGTCATAAAGTTATCTGCGTCGATAAGAAAACAGATATAGTAACAAGAATAAACAACAAAGAAGCAACTATCTATGAGCCTGGCCTTGACCCTATCCTTAAGCAGGTCGTATCAAACGGGAATCTAACGGCTGTAGACAACTTAAGATATGCTGTTATGTGTTCAGATGTATCGATTATTGCCGTTGGAACCCCCTTCGGAAATGGAAAAATCGATTTAAGTTATATTATTGGCTGCGCTAATGAAATTGGGCAAATCTTAAGAGACAAGAACAGTTATCATGTTGTATGCGTAAAAAGCACAGTTGCTCCCACTACAACCGATACAGTTGTAAAGAGCATTCTTGAAACTGCGTCGGGTAAAAGCATTGGACAATTCGGGTTGGCGATGAATCCTGAATTCTTAAGAGAAGGAAAGGCAGTCGAGGACTTTATGAGTCCTGACAGAATTGTGATAGGAGCATATGATGACAGGAGTTTTAATGTTATCAACAAGATCTATAAAAGTAAATTTAAGGCTCCTATAATCCGTGTTAATCTGAGAACCGCCGAAATGATCAAATATACCTCAAATGCTCTGCTGGCTTCATTGATATCATATTCCAACGAGATTGCTTCCATATGCGAGGAAACAGGAGGAATCGATGTCAAAGAAGTGCTGGAATCAGTTACTCTTGACAAAAGGTTTAATCCCAAAAAAGGCGCTAAGCTTGTAAATCCGGAGATGATTAAATATTTAAGAGCAGGGTGCGGATTTGGCGGAAGCTGTTTTCCAAAGGACGTAAAGGCCCTGATATCATTTTCAGAAAGTAAAGGTTATACGCCTGATTTGCTCCATGCTACAATAGATATCAATGAAACTCAACCTTTAAGATTGGTTAGAAGATTAGAAGCCAGCCTTGGCAGTTTGCAGGATAAAAAGATCGCAGTATTAGGATTAGCGTTCAAGCCGGATACTGACGATATGAGAGAGTCTCCATCCTTGATAATCATTAAGGAACTTTTATTGAAAAAAGCAAAAGTTTTTGCGGCAGACCCAATAGCTATAGAAAATGCAAACAAAGCTCTTGCAAGCGACGCAAGCGAACTCTCATTTTGCGCTGATTACAAACAGGCGCTTCAAGACGCGGACGCTGCGGTTTTAGTAACCAGCTGGCCGGAATTTGCCAGCATCTCAAGGGATGAATTCGTTGATTTAATGAAGAATCCCGTCATATTGGATGGTCGAAGGGTATATGACAAATCTATTATGGAGGAAGCAGGCATTAATTATATAGGTGTCGGCTTGGAAGATGTAAGAGAGGTTATGTGTAATGAGTAACAGGTTTGAGCTGATAAAAATTAATCCTTTCGAAGATAAAAGGGGCAGTCTTAAAAAAATTGCAATGAAAAGCCGCATGGATATTGATATTGAAGAAATTTATCTTCTGTATTCCACTCATGAAAGCGTGCGTGGAAACCATTACCATAAAGAAACAGTTGAATATTTTACCGTTGTCAGCGGAACGGCAAAGGTTGCCTTAAAAGACCTTGAGAATGATAACCTTCAGGAACTTAATATATCAAGCAATGACAATTTCATTTTGAAAGTTCCCGCAAATATTGCGCACGCCTTTAAAAATGAATCAGAAGAGACTCTTGTTATACTAGCCGTTTCATCAAAGGAGTATAACGCTTCAGATACTGATACTTTCATCATGAAAATACTAGATTAGAAATGTTGAAGAAATTACTTCCGTTAAAATCTTCGCTTACGTGTTCACTTAGGTATATAAGTTGCGAAAAAGATTTTACATTAAAAATGCAGTTAATACGTCTGCATTTTACTATCAAAGCTGAACTTTTCGCGACTTATGAATCAAGGTATATATTTTGCAATATTAATAATGGATGTAAAATGTTTATTGCAAAATATATAGATCTCTTGAACAAGGAATTTTTTGAAACTCCCTTATCTATATAAAAAGCACTATTAATCTTACATTTGACGGAGCAAAATAACGAACGCTTTAACGTTATTTTGCGATAGGCAAATGTGAAAGATTAATTGCTTTTTATCTATATAGCCAATAATAAAGCGAAGCTTTAAATTTGTTTAGCTTCGCTTTTTATATTATGCCGTTTTAAATATTTATATTTAATATAATGCGTTTTTATCATACAAAACTTGAACAAGGAATTTTATGAAACGCTCTAAGATATAGTTTGATTAAATTTAGCGGCTATTATAATGACATCCGCCATATTTATTGCGCCGTTTTTATCCAAATCACATTTTATGTTATACGCTTCGCTTCCACTGACACTATTAAAGGCTTGGGCTATAAGTATAACGTCTGACATGTTCACAACTCCGTCGCCATTTATATCCTCATTGCTTTTCAGCGTTGGTGTTGGCGTAGCGGTATTTGTAATTTTTATAGTTGGTGTAGGCGTATCTGTAATTTTTATGGTTGGTGTAGGTGTACTTGTGACTTTTATCGTTGGTGTAGGTGTATTTGTAATTTTGATAGTAGGAGTAGGTGTTGAAGTTGTTCCACTTATAATTGGATTCCAGTTATCGCTGCCTGCAAGGTACTTAGCCATAGTGTAGTTTGCTTCTTTAGATGGATCCAATTGCTTTCTTGATGTATTTGCTCCTGCGCCTGTGTTTTTGTATTCAAACATATCTAGATTAGCAGGATCCGGAGATGTTGAGCTCATCTTAATCCAAGCTTCATCAGCAATATGCGCGCCAAGTTCGCATTCTCTATAAAGCGCTTTTGGTTCGTTTTTCCACGCGCGGCCTAATTTAACAGTTTTTGCAGCGCAGTTGCTGGTCAGTTTACACTTGTAAAATAAATAACCATATGTAACTCCCGCCAAGGTAGCCGGAGCGCAAACATAGCCATTATTAGAAGAAGATCCTCTGGTGATTGAATAGATCTCGCATTTGTCAAAAACAACTGTAGCCGGTCCGTAGATAAAATCTACATCGCCTTCTACATAACAATTATAAAAATATTGTCTTCCACTATAATTGTAAATTGTATCCTGATGGCCTTTAAAAGCGCAATTAGAATATACCTGCTTGTCTCCCTTTGAAAAGAGAGCTTGAGCTTGGTCCTGCGTTGATGTTGTACTGTCTTTATTAAAAGCGTTTACAAAAGTAATATTTTCAGCATAAAAGTTTGATGCGCTAATATCTGCTGTCGAAGCTTTTTCAGCGTCGCCTGTAGCTTCCTGATAATTTGAAGCTGTAATTACAGTCCCATCCTTACTTTGTCCTACTAATCTAATATTTGAAGTTGTTACTGTTATTTGTTCCGAATATACGCCATTTTTAATTTGGATAGTATCACCGCTTTTAGCGGCATTAATTGCGGACTGAACAGTTTTGTAACTTCCACTTCCGTCTTTTGCAACTACGAGTGTCGCTGCCTCAGCTCGGTTCATCAAGGCCATACCGGATATAACTTGAAAAACCATCCCAATCGTTAATCCCAAAGAAATCTTTCTGATTCTTCCCATCGAATATATTCCCCCTTCAAAAAATGTAAAAAACTATAATACTATTATAAACTTAATTGGAATATAATTATAGGTACATTTTATATATCTTGATGTGTCACTTTTTTATGGATAGGACTCTAAAACCAGTTTTATTGGATACAGTGTAAATACAGATATTAAAGCATAAAAAAAAACAAAGGATTGCAATTTCTGCAACCCTTTGTTTTCTCTATAAGTCGGGGTGAGAGGACTTGAACCCCCGGCATCTTGGTCCCAAACCAAGCACGCTACCAACTGCGCTACACCCCGTTTCTCAAGCGACAAAAAGAATTTTACTACACTCTTATATTTTTATCAACGCCTAAATATCACTTATATTTCAATTTATAATAGCCTATCTCCTGATTCCTGTGTTTTGCGCTATATTGCTACTACTTA